>JANOWZ010000067.1:0-11868 GCA_031418155.1 Deinococcales bacterium | reverse complement strand
CGCGTAAACGTTGCCGTGATAATCCGTGGTCACGCTCGAGAAACCTGCCGCCTCATCCGCCCAGACTTTGGCGGCACGGCCCTCAAACCCGCTCGGACCGGGCGCTTCGAGCAGGGCTTTGAGGAAAGGCAGGCGTTCGGCATTCATGAGTGCAGAATAACACTGAGAATTGGGCTCGGAAACGCGCAACCGGCACACTTTTCGCGCCGGACTCCGGGTGAACAACCAAAAAGAAGGCTCGAGGTGCAATTGCTGCCCTTGAGCCCTGAACACCCTGCCGAATTTAATGGCTCAGCAACAACTGGCGGTACTCGCGCGGCGCAGGATCAACCGTGTTCAAGGTTCCAGGCTCAAGCGTGACATTGACATCGGTCGTCTCGAACTCGTACCAGGCTCCGGTCGAAATATCCACAATCAATGGCAACAGGCCCGCCAGCACATCCAAAACCACCCACAACGCCCCAACACGGTTCGTCAGGCGGTACGTGGCGTCCTTGAAGCCAGCCTTCTTGAAGGTGATCGTGTACTGCTTGTCGGTCTTCAAGGACAGCTTCATCGGTGTGACACCGACCTTCTGACCGTCAATGAAGACTTCTGCACCCGGTGTCGAGGCGTTTAAACCCACCTGTTGGTTTGGACCGCGAAAAATCGTGGCGCAACCCGAGAACGAAACCAGCATCACGGCAACCACGACGAACGACAGCAATCGCTTCATGCAACCCCCTTGAAAAGTCTCGAAGTTGAGCCTCGAGCGCGAGTGTTTTCATACCACCCAGTTTTATTTTGTGACGTGAATTTGCACAGCCTCTCGAACGCACGACCTTGACCACAATCAACCTCCTCGAGCTTGGAATCTCGAGGGATTCAGGATCACCAACTTTTACGGCTTAATCGTCTGGACTTCCGTCGCGCCCCAATCTTGGGCCAATCGGCTCATCGGAATGGTTTGCACATCGCGCCAGAGCGGAAGAAAATCATCAAAGTGTTTTGAGAACGCATCGCCCGACTGCCCGAGTGTGTGCATGTAGCGGCTCGAGTCAAGGTTGGCGAGATCGAACAGGCCGCGATAGCTCGGACCGGCGGTTTGGATGAACGTGTCCTGGTTGTACCCAGCGACATTGACGGTGAAGGTGCTGCCATTGTTGGCAATGCTGCGTTCAAACAACCCGCCGATCACCGGGGCCGCCCCGAGAATCGCTTTGAAATTCGTGCGGTGAATCCGTTCCCAATGCCAAGCGTTCGGGTCCGATCCGAGTTGCGCCTCGAGTGCCGCTGAGCCCTTCTCGAGCGCTTGTGACATGAACATCGCGCAGGTTTCTGTTGCAGCCGTGCGCGTGTCATCGCAGTATTTGCTGCCCTGGGTGAACGCCTTGGTGATGAACAGCGGCACGTTATGGTACTTCTTACCGATCTCATCCTCGAGCACGCGCAGGAGTTCACGGTAGTAAAACGCAAACGCGGTCGGACCGGTCGAACGCAGGCCGGCCTTCAAATCCCAGCCGCGCACGACAGACTGCAAACGCCGTGCAGCATCGGATTTCGCGGGCAACTCGAGCAATCCCGGCACGAGCTCCCTGGCAATAATCGAGAGCGTGTCGGCCTGAATGTCATTCATCGTCTCGAGTGAGATTTTGCCCGCCGAGAGGATACGTTCGCGGATGCGTTGCGCCCGCCAGTGATCGGTATAGGTGCTCGGCTCGAACGCAGATTGATGCGGCAACATTTTGTTGTTCGCGGTGACAATGAATCCTTCGCGTGGATTCTCGAGGATTGGGAGTTGATCGAACGACACGAAGCCGGTCCAGTTCTCGCCTTTGGCGGCGCTGGCGGGCAGGCGACCATCCCAGTTCCGGGCGGGAATTTTTCCGGGCGCGAAGTAGCCAATGTTGCCGTCCACATCGGCATAGACAAAGTTCTGCATCGGTGCAACATACGAGCGCATCGCCTCGAGAAAATCCGACCAATTCTTAGCGTAATTGAACCCCAGGAACGCATCCAAGGTCGTGTCTCCAGGCTCGAGACTGACGTAACGAAGCGCGACCGCTTGACCATCGGCAGGTTTGATGCCCGCGACGGGCGCATCAGAAATCACTGGACCGTAGGCGGTCGAGCGCACCAGCCATTTGACATCCGCACCGCCTTTGACCTTGATGGTCTCAATTCGGGTCTCGAGTTTGACCGGACCATTCGGGGTTGCATATGCGCCATCTTTAACCTCGAGCACGAACAGGTCTTGCGTGTCGGGAGAACTGTTGGTGGCTCCCCAGGCGATCCGGTCGTTGCGACCCAGAACAATGCCGGGAATGTTCGGCAGGCTCGCACCAATCGCGTGTAGACCTGGAGCCTCGAGATCGGCGAAGTACCACAGACTCGGTGCGGAGAGGCGCAGGTGCGGGTCGTTCGCCAACATCGGTTTGCCGGTCGTGGTCAGTTTGCCACTGACCACCCAATTGTTCGAGCCGGTCGAATCACGGTCCGGTCCGGCGAAGGTCGGCAAGGATTTTTGGATCTCCGCCATGTGCTGCAATGCCCTCAAGGTGTTCACCTGCAAACCCGAATTTGAGGCTCGAGCCGAGTCTGATTTCAACGCACCTTTAAACTCCTCGAGCCGGACAATCGTCGGCGTGCCAGGACGCACCCCCGGTGCAATCTCGTTCAGGCCCTCGAGCCCGAGTTTCTTAACAATTTCGGTGTTGGCAACCTCGCTTTCCCAGTTGTCAGCCAGATCAAAAGCCAGCATTTTTGCCCAAACAAGTGAATCGGCGATCATCCACGGTTCGGGTTTAGAACCGACCAGCGTGAACTCGAGCGGCAATTTCCCTTCACCGATGAACGCATTCACGCCCGCCGCATACGCCGCCAGCACCGCCCGAGTATGCTCTGAAAGTGACGCTTCAGATTCTTGTGCGGCCCGGTAGAACCCCCAGGTGCGCAAGAACTTGTCCTGCTCGAGCGCCGCATCGCCCAAGATTTCCGACAAACGGCCCGCCCCGGTACGGCGGTTGAGTTCCATTTGCCAGAGTCGATCCTGCGCGTGCACATACCCTTGCGCCCAGAACGCATCCAGGTCCGTGCTGGCTTTGATGTGCGGCACGCCCCATTGGTCCCGCGTGACTGTGACCGGCCCGGACAGACCCTTGAGTTTATGGCCGGTGCTTACGGGTGCACAGGCGAGAAATGCGGCACTGGAAATCAGCAACGCGACCACAAAACGCTTCATGAAAAACCCCCTTGGATTGAATCCAAGGTATCACGCGCTCTGGTTCGGCTGGCTCAAACCGTCAGAAAATAAGCTCGAGGACAGTGTTTGCTGGCTTCAGGCGAAGCTCAGATTCACGTCGGCTTCCCAGGTTTCTTGGTTGCCATCCATCACCAAATGCACGGCCCGCAATCGTTCCAATTGAGTTTTGCTCGGCAGCAACAATGCCCGAAAGTGAAAGGCTCGAGCCTGCTTGCCCAAACCCAGGGTTGCGGTGATGCTCTCGCTCGCCCGTAAGGAGACGATGTACCACTCCTCAAACTCGAGCGGATGCAAAATCATCTCGTATCCTTTGGGCCAACGAGCTGCTTGTTCGGTATCCACCGCCAACCAACCTCGGGCCACCCAGACGCGGCCCGTGCCGATGTACGGGGCCATCTCCATCGGTGGTTTGCGCCGTTGCGCCGTTGCGCCCGACCGGACCGCACCGTGCTGGTGACGGCGGTCCTTGAAAACCTCGAGCACGCGGCCATCAAGGATGTCGATGCTGGCAAGTTCGTTTTGGATGCTCATCCCTTGAAGCAGCATTGATTATTGATAGCGAAAGTCTTGTCACGGACCTCTGACACGCAAACTCCCGCCAAACTCGAGCCTGACGGGAGAAACGGCCTGTAAGCTTCACTCAAATTTGTACGATTTGGGCACGATCACAATCCCAGATTCCGTGACCTTGAAGCCCCTGGCACGGTCCTGCTCGAGGTCGAAACCAATCGTGGTTCCGGCGGGCACGGTCACGTCCTTGTCGATGATCGCGTTCTGAATCCGGCAGTGGCGGCCAATCTCGACCTCATCGAACAGGATGCTGCGGTTGACCTCGCTGTAGGAATTGACCCTCGAGCGTCGGAACAGCACGCTTTCACGCACCACGCCGCCCGAGATGATGCAGCCGCCCGCGATCAAGGAATTGAGGCAATGTCCGGTCCGGTCGCCTGCCTCGTGCACAAACTTTGCCGGTGGACTGTCGGCATTGACGGTGCGCAACGGCCATTCCGGGTTGTACAAGTCAAACTCTGGATTGATCGAAACCAAATCCATGTTGGCCTCGTGGTACGCATCCAAGGTTCCAACGTCGCGCCAGTACGTGTTGGCGCTGTCCTGCCCAGGAATCGGGTTCTTGGCAAAATCGTAACTTTGAATGTGATACCCGTCCTTCAAAGCCCGAGGCAACAAATCCTTCCCGAAATCATGCGTCGAGGATTCCTCACGGGCATCCAACTCGAGCAATTCGTCCAAAGCCCGCCTCGAGAACAAGTAATTGCCCATGCTGGCGAGCGCCATGTCGGGACGGTCCGGCATTGGGGCGGGCGTTTTGGATTTCTCTTGAAATTGCGTCACTCGACCGCGCCCATCGACTTGCAGCACGCCGAAACGGGTCGCCTCGGCCAGCGTGACCGGGTAGGCGGCAATCGAAATGTCCGCCCGAGAATCGATGTGTTGCTCGAGCATCTGCGCGACATTCATCTTGTAAATGTGATCGCCGGAAAAAATTGCCACGACATCGGCATCATGGTTGTCAACCAAATGCATGTTCTGGTAGACCGCATCCGCCGTACCGCGATACCAGACCGCACCCAACTCCTCGAAACGGTACTGTTGCGCCGGAACCAGCGTGATGAAGTAATCCGCCAGGAAGTTGCCAAACCGCCAACCGCGCTGTATGTGCTCGGTCAAGGATTGCGCTTTGAACTGCGTGAGCACATACGTCGAGTAAATCCCCGAGTTGATAAAATTGTTCAACGCGAAGTCGATAATGCGGTATTTCGAGCCGAATGGCACGGCGGGCTTGGCACGCTTCGCTGTCAAAGGCGCAAGGCGTGAACCTTGTCCACCGGCCAGGATCATTCCCAGCGTTCTTGGAGGCATGGAAGCAGTATATGGGAGAACCCGGCTTGCTGTCCAAGGGGAGCGCGAGAAACCCAGAGGAAAGATCAAAGAGAAAAGAAGAAAGTAAAGGCCAAGGCCAAATGCTCAAACCTCGGGTTTTGAAGGTTTTACTTTGATCTTTCTTCTGCTTTTACTTTCCTCTCGTTTTCCCGTCATGATGTACCCATGAATTACCGTCGAATGCCCATCGAGATCGAATCGCCCGAGCAGATGGGTTACGGCAACATCCGTTACAACCTCGCCGAATCCAGCATCTCCGATCAGCGTTTTCATGACCTCGAGCTTGATTTGAGTGGCGTGGTCCTCGCGTATGGGGACCATTTGGGCAAACCGGAATTGCGCGAATTGATTGCAGCCGATGCCGGGCTAGCCGCAGATCACGTGATGATTACGGTCGGCGCGGTCTCGGCACTGTTCATCATCCATACGGTTTTGTTGCAACCTGGCGATCACACGGTCGTGATTCACCCGAATTACGCAACCAACGTCGAAACCCCCCGAGCCATCGGTGCGGATGTGGACTTTTTGCGCCTGAGCTTCGAGCACGGTTGGTGCGTGGACATCGCCCAACTCGAGCGGTTGATCCGCCCCGAGACGAAACTGGTCAGTTTGACCACGCCGCACAATCCAACCGGGGTGATGCTTTCCGAGGCAGACCTGCGCTCCATCATTCAACTGGTCGAGGCTCGAGGTTGCCGATTACTGATTGACGAGACCTACCGCGAGATGGGTTTTTCTGCGCCACCACCGATTGCGGCGAGTCTGTCGGATCGGGTCATCAGCGTCTCGAGCATGTCCAAATCGTATGGGCTTCCGGGGATTCGGCTCGGCTGGTTGATCTGCCAGGATACCGCGCTGAACGAGCAGTTCTTGGCGGCCAAAGAACAAATCTTCATTTCGACCTCGCTGGTGGATGAAGAGATTGCGTATCAGGCATTGCGGCAGAAAGCCGGATTTCTCGGGCGTTTGCTGGCGCATTTGAAAACGAATTTTGAGATCACTCGAGCTTGGATGGGTTCGCAGAATCAACCTGGATTGGCTGGCTTTGAATGGGTTGAACCCACGGGCGGTTCGGTTGGCTTCCCAAGGATCAAACCTGGCTTGAATGTCGATGCGGATGAGTTCTACAAGGCCTTGAACGACGGCGGAACCTTTGTCGGCCCTGGCCATTGGTTCGAGTGTAACCGCAGGCATTTCCGCCTCGGTTTCGGCTGGCCAACCAGCGAGGAACTGCGCGGCGGACTCCAGGGTTTGACGCGGGCGCTCGAGCAAACACTGAAATGATTTCGGGTGCGGTCTTGGCTGGCGGGCGCTCGAGCCGGTTCGGGCGGGACAAGGCGCTCGGGCTTTGGCAGGGCAAAACCTTGCTCGAACACGCACTCTCGAGCCTGGAAGACTGCACCGAGCGTTTTATTGTCGGTGGTTCGGGCGAGCGTTACAGTTTCACTGGCGTGCCTGTGTACCCGGACCTCGAGCCGTTTCAGGGCAGTTTGTACGGGCTGGCAAGAGCCTTGGAACTCGCACAATCGGATCGGGTTGCAGTCATGGCCTGCGATATGCCGGGATTGACCAGTGACTTCTGGGCTTTCATGACGGGTCTCGAGTCAGCTCAGATCATCATTCCCGAAAACGCAGACGGGTTTCTCGAACCGCTCGCTGCGATTTATGACCGTTCCTGCCTGCCCACAATTCAAACCGCACTCAAGAACAATCAATTGCGCATGATCGGCTGGCACGCTGGACTCGAGGTTCGGATCGTTTCATGGACAGAACTCGAGCCACAGTTTGGGCCAACCATCTTTTGGAATGTGAATTCGCAAACCGATCTCGAACCATAAAAAATCCCTCGAGTTACCCCGAGGGAATCCTGATGTGGTGCCGAGGATGGGACTTGAACCCACACATCCTTGCGAATACTAGAACCTGAATCTAGCGCGTCTACCAATTCCGCCACCACGGCAAACCAGGAATTGAAGTGTACAAAAACAATCCGGGGTCGTCAAGGTGAATTTTAAACCCGCGCTGGAACTCAACTCGGGCCTAAAACAAGCTTTCGAGCCTGAGCGCAAAGCGTGCTGTAGAATCCTGGCATGCTCGTCAAAGACTGGATGTCGCCCGCTCCGCTCACGGTTTCACCAGAAACGCCAGTTCTCGAGGCGTTGCGGCTTCTCAAAGAACGTGGCTTTCGACGTTTGCCGGTCGTTGAAGGCTCGAAGTTGATTGGGATTGTCACCGACAAAGACTTGAAGGACGCAATGCCATCCAAAGCGACCACGCTTTCGGTCTGGGAGATGAGTTACCTGCTGGCGAAATTAACAGTCCGGGAAGTCATGGCAACCGAAGTGCTGACCGTCAACTCACTCGAAACGCTCGAGGATGCCGCATTGCGCATGCAGGAACACAAACTCGGCGGCATGCCGGTGCTGGACAACGCTGGGGCGCTGGTCGGGATTCTGACCATCACCGATGTCCTTGGGGCACTCGTGCGGGTGCTGGGATTGAAAGAGGGTGGCGTGCGCGTCACGCTCGAGGTTCCAGACATGCCAGGGGCGTTGGGTGTGGCGGTCGAGGCAATCAAACCCTCAAACATCCTGTCGGTCGCCACGGCAGGCTTGCGCGAAGGTCAACGGCGGTTCGTGCTGCGCGTCAATGGTGATGGCCTGGATGGGCTCGCAGACCGCTTGCGGGCGGCAGGTATCACGCTCAAATGATCACTGGGCACAAATGATCGGGCACAAATGACTGGAACCAATGGAGGTTCGGCGTGATTCAAACACTCTCGAGCCCGTATGGACCGATAGAACTCTGGGCGTGCAGTTCGCCAGACGCACTCGAACGATTCGAGATCGACTCGAGCCTGAGCACATTTCGGCCCGCACTGTTGCAGCAGCAGGCATTGGTTGGCATTGCAGGTGATGTAGATGGCTGCGTGACCATCGCCAAGCTCGGGCACAAAATCATTGGGTATGCAGCGTTTCACCCACCGGACCCTATCGAACGTTGGAGCCAAGCAAACGTCCCCGGCATCATTGAACTCGGTGCGGTTGAAACCTCGAGCACGCACCGGGGACGGCACCTGGCGCGAAAATTGCTTGAGACGGCCTTCTCGACCGGTCGGTTCGAGGCGAAAGTCTGCCTCGCCACGATTTACCAATGGCATTTTGACCTGGAAGGCACCAGCCTGACCACATACCAGTACCGGCGAATGCTCGAGCGCATGTACGGCAGCGTCGGTTTCAGCGTCCATAAAACCGATGACCCAGAAATTCAGTACGATCCGGGCAACGCATTGATGGCGAGGATTGGACCTCGAGCGCCAGAGGAAGTGGTCAAGGAATTCGAGCGCCTGTTGTTCTTGGGCGAGGAGTCCGAACCCAGATGGTGAAGACTGCGCTCGTGTATTCGACCGAAACGCGCCGCTACGATTTGGGCGCGAACCACCCGTTTAAAGCGATCCGCCCTGAGGCAACCCGAAGCCTGCTCGAAAATGCGGGATTGCTCGAGGCGAACGCGATCATCACGCCAGAAAGTGCAACGCTCGAGGATGCCTTAAGCGTTCACGCTCGGGCGTACACGAACCGGGTCATGGCCGCATCGCGTGGCGAACCCATCCCGGATCACCTCGAGTACGGCATCGGCACGTCAGACACGCCGATCTTTGCGCACATGCACGAAGCAACCCTTGGCGTGGTTGGTGCGACATTGACGGCGGCCAAACTGGTTGCGGATGGAACGTTTTCTCGAGCCTTGAACCTGGCGGGCGGATTGCATCACGCGCACAAAGACAAAGGTTCTGGCTTTTGCGTTTACAACGATCTGTCCGTGGCCATTGCTTATTTGCGATCTCGAGGTTTGCGCGTCGCGTACTTGGACGTGGACGCGCACCACGGCGACGGCGTGCAATTCTTGCATTACGAAGACCCAAATGTCTTGACCATCAGCCTGCACGAAACCGGACGCTATCTGTTTCCCGGCACCGGCCACACTTACGAACTCGGACGCGGCGCGGGATTGGGATACAGCCTGAACGTGCCGCTCGAGCCGTACACGCAAGATGACAGTTTTCTCGAGGCGCTCGAAGGTGTTGTTGAACCCGCATTGCGTTGGTTCAACGCGGACGTGCTGGTGCTTCAGGCTGGCGCGGACGCACATCAATTCGATCCACTCGCCGATCTCGCCTTGACGACTCAAGGATTCGCACAGGTTTTCAAACGCATTGTCGAACTGGCCGAAACGCACGCGGGCGGCAAAATCATCGCCACGGGCGGTGGCGGTTACGCCACCTGGACGGTCGTGCCTCGAGTCTGGGCCTCGCTCTACGCCACACTCGAGGGTCAAACCATGCCAGAGATTGTGCCCGCAACCTGGTTGCAACGCTGGCAGTCCAACAGCGATGAACCCCTGCCCGAAACAATGCAAGACGATCGGCTCGAGGTTCCACGAAAAGCACAGATCGACGCGCAAAACTCGAAAACGGTCAGCACGCTGCTCGAGGATTGGAGGCGCGTGATTTCCAAGCTTTAGGAAATCTTCTCGAGCCGAACCACCAAAATCGGTTCGTGATGCGCGAGTGGTGAACCGTCCAGTTTACGCTCGAGTTTAATCTCACCCGGTACATGCTCGAGCATTGAAATTAACTTCTCGAGTCGTTCTGACGTGCAACCTGAAGCGTGCGTCCACCAATCAAACTCGAGTCGATACGGCACGACCTGATACGTCATCCAAGAAAGCCCAGCAGCTCGAGTCAAATCCTGCCATTCCTCAATCGTGCGTTGCCTGAAATGGCTCGGGTCACGGGTGCGTTGGAATTCATCGATCCAAGATTTGTTCTGCGTAAGAAGCGTGACTTGATCCGCCATCACGAAGCGACCACCAGGCACGAGCACACGGGCGACTTCGGACAAGAATACTGGCACATCCCGAAAGTGATGAGGCGCGTGCCGGGAGACAACCAAACTGAAACTCGAGTCATCGAATGGCAAGGCTTCAGCACCGCCTTCAAGAAAGTCCGCATTGGTGAATCCCTCCTCGAGCGCACGCTTTCTTGCCTGCTCGAGCATCTTCACCGCCATGTCCAAACCGATCACACTCGAGACGAATGGCGCAATCGTCAACGCGGTGTTTCCAGTTCCGGTGGCGACATCCAACGCCCGATCATTCGTGTTCGGTTGTGCAAGCTCGAGCATGACCGGCAAGCTCGGACCAGATTTGTGTACGTGACTAACACCGTACTTCTCGGCGTTGGCGTTGAATTGTTGATCGCTAGAAATCGTCATGATCCTCCCCTATTTACGGTTTCGCGCCCGAGCCATCCATATTGCCGAGAACGAACGATGCGACCACCAACAGGCCCGCCACAATCGTCAACGGGCGCGGATTTTCTGGTTTGTTCCAGATCAGCAAGCCAATGATTGCGAAACTACTGCCGAGCAGAAACAGGCGAAAAATCGTTATTTGACTCACTCGAGTTCTCCCCCATTCGTCATGCCGATCAAACACCAAACTGTCGCAAGTGATGATCGAAATGCAAGTACTCAAACCGCTGCCATTCGCGTTCGCTCATCGCGCCCAGAATGGGATGCACCGCAACCCACTGCGTCTTTCCTGCCGACATGCGTTCTGTCATCTCGAGCAACGAAGCCTTATCCCGAGCGAATTCCTGTGGCGGCGTGCCTTGCAACTGCTGATCGGCCTCAGGAGCGGTTTTGATACCTCGCGCCCAAGGAATCGGTAAGTACAACGCGCCCCAACGCATGAAAGTTTGTTGCAACACCGAAGATTTCGGGTACGTCATGGCACGCTCACCGGTCAAAGCATGAAGCGAATCCGTCAGGTGACAAATCGCTTGGTGCGCCGTCATTTTGCCCCAGACTCGAGCACTGTTCGGCTCGAGTGCCGCGAGACGTTGCAGAATTTTGGCTTTGACTTCGGGTTGATCAAAGGTTTTCACAGTTCAGTCTTACCGCTTTCAATACGGACGTTTGGCCTCAAAGTTGTTGATCGCATCGTCTTGCTTCTGGATGTAACCAAGATCATCCACACCCTCGAGCAAGCACAATTTGCGAAATGGATCAATCTCGAACGGGTACGATTCGCCCGTCTCGAGGCTCACGGTTTGCGATGGAAGATCGACCGTGATTTTGAATGTGGGATTCGCTTCGACTTTGGCAAACAATTCGTTGACCACTTCTTCCGGCAACGCGACTGGCAGCAAACCGTTTTTCAAAGAATTGTTGTAAAAAATGTCCGCGAATTTTGGTGTGATCACGCTGCGAAAACCGTACTCAGTCAAGGCCCAAACTGCGTGCTCACGGCTCGAGCCGCTGCCAAAATTTGTGCCCGCCAACAAGATTTGCGCCCCTTTGAATTCCTGACGGTTCAGCACGAAACTCGGATTCGGGCTGCCACCGTCAAGGTTGTAACGCCAACTCGAGAACAGGCCATCAGCCATGCCCGCCTTGCTGATCGCGGTCAAGTATTTTGCCGGAATGATCTGATCGGTGTCCACGTTTTCTTCACGGAGCGGAACGGCGGTCGAGGTGAGGGTGGTGAATTCAGCCATGATGTTCTCCTTTAAATATCTGGGTTGGTTTGCCGTCGATGTTGCGGGTGTTTTTGTCTTTCCAGTATTGCTCGATTTGTTCGGGTGATCGTGCTTTCCAGTAATCATTCAGCAATTCGCGTTGATCGACAAAATCAAAATTCGGAACCGCCATGCCGCAAGA
>JANOWZ010000066.1:0-7236 GCA_031418155.1 Deinococcales bacterium | reverse complement strand
ATAATGTTTCAGGTGCGTAGCAAGGACAAGGTCGGTGTGAATGAACGTTCAGTTCCTCAGACAGTGGTTATACCCCCATTTGCCTACCTGGAGTTTCTGGATGCCGATGATGTGGTCGTCTGGGATGTGTCATATGTACGTGATTCTTTCGCGCCACCGTCATGGCCTCAGCAAGCGTTTGGCGGTTTCATGACCGATTCGAGGATGACAAAAACCAATGGTACTTTGCGGGATGGCTACAGCGTCGGACTCATACCAGCACCATAATAAACCCTCCAGCCATCTTGCTAGACTCGAGCCATGAACCGTTCGAGCAGCACCGTGACCGCCTATGCCTTCTTGTTGCCCGCGCTGGTGCTGATGGCAGTGTTCACGTTCTATCCAGTGATTTACGGCGCGTACCTGGCCTTCACCGAGTACACCGGAGCGAACCTCGGGTCGGGCAAGCCACCCACTTGGATTGGTTTTGAAAATTTTCGCGTGGTCTTCGAGGACGAACTCTTTCGGATTGGCCTGCTGAACTCCCTGAAGTATTTGGCGGTCGTGCCGGTCTTGCAGATTGCCAGTTTGGGCGTGGCGGTGCTGGTCAATCGCAACCTGCCGTTTGTGAATGCCTTTCGCGCCGCGTACTACATTCCGGTCATCACCAGTATTTCCTTGGCGGCGGTGATGTGGTCCTGGATTTTCAGCCGCGATGGGATTCTGAACTGGGCATTGCGTTTGCTCGGTGTGCCCAAAGAGCAGGCGTTCGACTGGTTGCTGAACGATTCCACGGCGCTCTGGGCGATCATGCTGGTGACCTTCTGGCGTGGCTTCGGCTACTTCATGGTCTTGTACTTGGGTGGCCTGCAAGCCATTCCCGGCGAACTCGAGGAGGCCGCGACGCTGGACGGCGCGAACCGTTGGCAAATCTTCTGGAAGATCATCGTGCCCTTGATGAGCCCGACGATTTTGTTGTGCGGGTTGCTTTCGACCCTGGCTGCAATCCGTGTGCTCGAGGAAATCCTGGTCTTCACCAACGGTTCGGGTGGACCGCTCAACAGCACCTACACGGCCTTGCTGTACGTTTACAACAAGAGCATCGGTTTGGATTTCAATTACGGTCAGGCGAGCGCGGCGGGATTGATCCTCTCCATCTTCGGTTTCGCACTCTCGTACCTGAATTTTCGCATCAACCGTGACGGGAGCAGCACATGACCCAGCCATCAAGCTCGAGCCCAATCAAATCTCGGGTCAAGAAGATGACACCGCAACGCATCGTCTCGAGTGTGCTGACTTACATGCTGCTGATCGCCATCGGTATCTTCGCAGTCTTCCCGTTCGTCTGGACCTTCGCCATCAGCATCACCGACAAAGGCTTCGCGGGCGGCACGAGCATTTACGATTTCCCCGGCAGCCTGTTGCCCAAAAGCGTGACGCTGCACAACTTCTTCGAGGTCTTCACCAAGTTCAGCTTGGCGAAATACCTGTTCAACAGCGTCGTCATCACCACCCTGACCGTGATCGGCACACTCGCGGTTTCGGCGTTCGCGGCGTATCCACTCTCGAGGCTGAGATTTCCGGGCCAGCAATTTGTCTTCGGCGCGATCCTGGCGACGCTGGTACTGCCGAACGAAACCGGATTTATCGTCAACATTTTGACCCTGCAAAAATTGGGCTTGCTGAACACCTACCTTGGCGTGGTCATCCCGATCATCGCCACCGCCTTCGGGATTTTCGTGATGCGCCAAGCGTACCTGTCCATCCCCGAAGCCCTGCTCGAGGCATCCCGAATCGACGGTGCGACCGAACTGCAAATCCTCTGGCGGGTGATGATTCCACTCTCGATCCCGACCCTGACGGCGCTCGGGATTTTCACGCTGGTCAACACCTGGAACTCGTACTTCTGGCCCAGTGTCGCCCTGATTTTCGCGCCCGAGTTGCAACCGCTGTCCGTGGCGATGCTGAAACTCAAAGGCCAATTCAATTACGACGTTTACAACGTCGCAGCGGGCGCAATGATCCTGATGCTGCCGGTGCTGATTGTGTTTTTGGCGGCGCAAAAGTTGTTCATGCGCGGCTTGGATGGCGCGGTGAAATAGAGCAGGGAAAAGGTCAAAGGTGAAAGGTCAAAGTGAAAACCTCGAGACTTTACTTTCACCTTTTCGCTTTCACCTCCTGTTTTTCTTCGCTCGAGAATTGAACATCAACTCTTCGTGTGACGCTTTACGCTGGGATCAATAGCTGTCTGCTCGAGCCTTCGAGACTGTGCAGAGATTGGTGACCCATGAAACTGGATGATTTGCTTAAGCACTGCGTCGCTCAGGGCGCTTCGGACATTCACTTGCACGCGGGCATGTCGCCGCACATTCGCGTCAACGGCAAGATGCGACCGGTCGCACCGGGAATTTTGCCTGCGCAACTCACCGAAGGGCTTGTGGCGCAGATGTGCAACGAGCGTCAACGTGAGATTTTTGCGCAAAAAAACCAGGTCGATTTCGCGTACAGCATCCCGAGCACCGGGCGTTTTCGCGTGAATTTGTTCCGGCAGCGCGGCAGCGTTTCGGTCGTTTTGCGGGTGATCAATGCGGACACCTCGGTGTTTGAAAAAGTGAAATTACCGGGCGACACGATGGAGTTCCTGGCGCATCAGAAGCGCGGCATCGTGCTCGTGACCGGTCCGACCGGTTCGGGCAAATCGACGACGTTGGCGGCGATTCTCGACTGCATCAATTCGACTCGAGAAGAGATGATCGTGACCGTCGAGGACCCGATTGAAATGCTGCACCCAAACAAACGCAGCGTGGTGGTGCAGCGCGAGATCGGTCAGGACGCGCCCAGTTTCGCCGAGGCGTTGGTCGCCGCGATGCGCCAAGACCCGGACGTGATCATGATCGGCGAGATCCGCGATTACGCCACCGCACAGGCCGCGATCAGCGCCGCGCAGACCGGACATTTGGTCTTCAGCACCCTGCACACGATGGACACGATCCGCACGATCAACCGGATCATGGAACTCTTCCCGCCCGAAGAACGCGCCATCGCCCGAATCCTCTTCGCCGATGCGCTCGTCGGGGTCGTCTCGCAACGGTTGCTGCCTCGCGCCGATGGTCAGGGCCGTGTCGCCGCGCTCGAGGTCTTGCGTGGAACCTTGCGCGTTAAGGATTTGATCAAGGATGAGGACCGCACCCCAGAACTCAAAGATGCGTTGCTCGAGGGCCGTGAGGTTGGGATGCTCGCCTTTGACGATCACCTGGCCGAACTGTGCAGCGATGGCGTGATCGATTTTGAGACCGGCTATTCGGCGGCGACCAGTCCGCACGAGTTCAAATTGCGAGTTCAAGACGGCAGTGCCAACAAATCTCGAGAACCCGAACCGTTGGCGGTGGCGACCTCGAGACGCGACCGGCACTACTGAAAAACGAGGTGAAAGGTCAAGGGTGAAAGTTTGGTTTTACTTTGACCTTTGACCTTTGACCTTTTCCCTGCCGTTTACACTCGAGTCTTCGCTTTCCGTGTGTAAAATCATGTGTACCAGAGTGATTGAGCCTGTATACTCATCCGCGTGAATTTTGGTCGCCGTTTTGTGTTGTTGGTTTTGGTTGGGCTTTCCTTGCTTTCAAGTGCGTTCACGAACGCGCAGGTGTTTCGCAATTCCTCGAGCCATCCAAAGGACCATCCGAAGCTTCGTGCCGAGCAATCGCGTTTGGCGACACGGCAGTTGATCTGGCCGCTCGATTCGCAGGCTGCGTTCGTGAATGGTTCATCGGTGTACATGGCCTTGCCGATGCGTGTCGTGGCGGGCCGCACACTGTTGCCGTTGCGTGAACTGGCGCGGGTGCTGAATTTGAACCTCGAGTTCGTGCCGAACGTCGCCGATGGCATTCGTTTGGGTAAACTTGATTTGTATCCGAGCCTGAAATTGGCGCGTCTCGACGGCAAGCAACTTCCGCTCGCAGACGTGGCGAGCATCGTTGATGGTTCGTTGTACATCGCGGCCCGCACGCTCGAGGTGGCGATCACGGCGAGCGTTTCTGTGGACAGCGTGCAGCGTTTATTGACGCTGACCGTCTCGAGCGAGGACCGTTTGACCACGCAACGCTTGCCGGTCGCCCGCTTCACCACCGACAAGCGCGAGTACCGCATTGGCGAACCGGTGCGCATCACCGAGTACAGTTACGACCCGGACGGCATGCCCATCGCCAGCCTCAGTTACGCCGGTCTTGAGGAAGCGTATTTCACGGCGGGCATGAAGACGATTTCCTTGGTCGCCACGAACCGTTTGGGCCGTGCCAGCGAACCGTTCGCCGTGAAAATCCGTGTGACCGGCGAAATCCTGTATTCCGCCCGAGAGTACGCACAGCGGTTCACACCGGTCGGCAAAACCTTCAACGATCCGGGTGTGCTCTCCTACCCGGCCTTGAACCCGGCACGTGATGATTTCTCGAGCACGCTGCTCGTCTCCGATTCGCCGGAAGAACCCCTGACCTCCGGGTTGTTGCTGGCCGAAACCATCTTGGGCGAGGCGCGATTGGTCGCGTACCACACGAACGCCACGCCCGGACCGGGCCGCGTGCTGGTGCTCGTGACCAACCTCGAGCCGGACCCGGTGGCGGTGAATTTGCGGCGTTTTGGCGAGACGACCGCGACCAACATTGTCGGCGTGCTCGGTCAGGTCAGTTTGCTCGATTTCCTGACCGATACCCGTCTGGACACCTTGCGCCTAGAGCCGGGAGCGACCGCCGCCCTCTACCAAAGCCCGAGTTTCACGCCCGGTCACGGCATCAACACCATGATGGACCTTGAGACGAACGGTTCGGTGCTGGTCGAAACCTACTTTGTCGAGGACCGGGTGCGCGACACGCTCGGTGATCTGCGCTCGAGCCTCGCCCAGGAAGCCCTGCGCGACCTGCCTGTTTTGCCGCTGGACACGAATCATGTGCGTGGCAGCTTCCCGAATGCGGTGCGTCAATACCGCTTGGACCTGAGCACCATCGCCGTTGGTTCAACCGCCCGTTTGGTGATCGGTGATGGCGTGCTCGACCCGGCGCTTCCGGGCCACGATGCGCTCACAGACCGCCCGATGACCCTGCTTGGCAATTTCGGCGCAACCTACAAAATCATCCTCGACAACGCCCAAGGCACACTCGGCGCGTTTGTGCCACGGGGCGGGCCTTACGCGGGCGCAGTGCGTTTGAACGGTGCGTACCAACCCCTGCCAGACAGCGGCGTTCTGTACCGCAACGACCTGCCGGTGGTCCTCTACCGTTCGCTCGAGAACAACCGCCCGCCAAACAACCGCCTCGAACTCGAGTTTGTTCCGGCGAGCGGTTCGTTTTTGCCGGTGAATTTCTTGATCTACCGGCTCGAGGCGCAGGATGTTTTGCAGGCCAAAGGCAAGCTTGGGGCGAAAAAATAGGCTCGAGCTTCGAGTTTCGACCTGAATTTGTCTGTTTTGACCCTTTTTGCCTGAACTCAAGGCCAGCAAAGCCCGTGTTTAGCCATCCAGAGCCCCGTGTTCGCGCCTTTCGCGCCTTGAAGCCTCCAAGGGGCTCGAGCCTGGGTCTAGAATTTGTTGGGCAAAGCTGCTACAGTCTCGTCTTGTGACGGTTCTGAAAGGGTCTTACGCTTCCGCAACGCTAGGACTCTGGAATATCGCAATGCATTCTGGTTTGGTTCACTCATCCGCCGCTCGGATGGGTGTTTTCATTTTCTGCTGACCGCGCCCAGTTCGGGGTGGTCTGGCCTTGGGTTTTTGACCCGAGGCGGAAGGCGAGGGAATCGCGTGAAGAAAGAGCAATACAGTCCCGGTGATCGTGTCGTCCTGCCACCTTACGGTGTCGGCATCGTGTCCAACATTCAAACCAAAAACGTCGCCGAAACCGAGCACAAGTATTACCAAGTCGAATTTCCAAACGGCACCTCGAAGGCATATGTGCCGGTCAATGCGCCGCAAAGCGTCGGTTTGCGCCCAGCCCTGTCCGAGGCCGAAGTGCCCGAGATCATGGGTCGGTTGCGTTCCGGTCGCGTCAGCTTGCCGCGCCAATGGGCGGCACGTCACCGCAAAGTGACCGAAATCCTCGCCTCCGGTGATCCGTACCGCATTGCAGCCCTGGCCGCCGAGTTGCGCCGTTGGGACGATGAGCGCGGTCTGCCCGATTTGGACCGTCAAGCCTACGCCCGTGCCATCAAGCTTTTGGCCGATGAGATGAGTGAAGTCCTGGGTACAGAGCGCAGCGAAGTTCGTGCGATGCTCGAGAGCGCCTGGGAAGGCAACAAACTGAACTGAGGTTTAAACACGAGTTGTGCTCATGATTCCCTAAACCCGGACCTGCGTCCGGGTTTTTTCGTGCTGCACACCAAAACTTCAGTTGCCTCAAAATCCAACCCAGACTTTCGGTGGGCCTGCAAGCCAACCCAAAAGCGGCTTAAGACTATCTAAAGACTTTCATGATGCAATCCTCCTACACATTTCTCAAACATCGGGTGTACGCTGATTGTAAGCGAGGCTCCCGGTGAAAACGAATGTCGAACAACCCAGCGTTAGACCTCAACTCACCCAGACCCAAGTTGTACCGGGTCAGGTGGGTTTGGACCGTCTTGGCGGCAGCCAACAAACCGGTCCCGGCCTGCAACCATACCAACCCATTCAAGACACGCCCGTAACGCCTGTGGCCCGCACACCCGTCGCACGCGGCCCTCGAGCCCCACGCACACCACAACAAGACGAAGGCTGGCTGGACCTCTCCGCCGGACAACTCGAGATTTCCGGCAAGAAACTGTTCGTCGTCGAAGGCCGAGTGACCCGGTTTAACGAAAACACCGGCGAAGTCCTCGGACAAATGAGCATCCTTTCAAGCATCAAACCCAGCCTCTTAAACGGTCACGTGACCCTGAAAGTCGGACGGCTGGAGTTCATGCTCAACATGCTGCAATCCGAACCATCGACCATGCCCGGTGAACACCGGATGCGCTTTTCCGCCGTGCTCGTTCGCGCTTAAGACAACTTTCAACCCGAACCTCGAGTGATTGCGCTTGAGGTTTTTTCTTGAAGCACCGTGCATTTGGGTATGAGAGAATCACCCCGTGAAACTGACAGAACGTCCCGCTTGGAAAGCGCTCGAGGCGCACCACGCCAGCATTCAAGACACGCACCTGCGCGAACTGTTCGCCAGCGATCCAAGCCGAGGTGAACGTCTGACGCTCGAGGCGGGCGGCCTGTACTTGGATTACTCGAAGAACCGTGTGACCAACGAA
>JANOWZ010000065.1:0-6315 GCA_031418155.1 Deinococcales bacterium | reverse complement strand
AAACGTTCCTGTGAACGCAAGCTGGTCAACGGATGATCGGGAAGTGGTGTTCAGTCCAGTTTCGTTGGTTCCGTACCACTCTTTCGTACAGGCGTTGTTGACCGGACGGGTGGAGAGCACTGACGGCGGGGAAGTTGGGCTCGAGCAGATTTTTTCGTTCACGTTTTCAAGTGCCTATCTAATCACGCTGACATCTGACCCAATCGGGGATGGCTACACCAAGACGATCATGAATGGCAACACCGTGATCTCTCGAGAGTCCGACCGCACGTACAGCAAACTCTTTGTCGGTGACGATGCCAGCAACGACCGTTTCATGCAGGGGTATCTGACGTTCAACCTGCCCAAAGATGCGATTCCGAACAACGCGATCATCGCCGGGTGCGGCCTTCGCCTGCATCAGGCCGACACCCCATTTGGCAACCCCACAGATGACTTTGGGCCGATCAAGCTTTACAGCGTGGCGTTCAGACCGCCACTGATTTACACGGCAGATTTCCCGAACCCTGACCCGTGGAACGGCAGTGCTGACCCGTTTGCGAGTGTCTTTCCGATCACGCCCGCAAGCATCGCCCAACTTTCAAATCGCGGCATGGAGCCACAGATGTGCCAATGGCAATGGGATCACCGTTTGGACTCGAACCATCAAGATGCCTCGAGTTACTTCTTTCAGTACCGGCTGAGTTACGTGACCAAAGCGAACCTCACGCCGATCAGCAAGGACGGCCAGACGGATGCGATCAGCTTCAGCAGCAGCGAGGACCCGGAACCATTGAACCGACCAACGCTGTTTATCGACTATCGGATTTTGGATGGGGCCGGTCAGTGATGGTTTTTGTTCACGTCTGCAGATACTCGAAAATCCCTGGCTCGAGGTCAATTGGCTCGAGGTCAAGCACAAAGGAGAACGAATGCGAACACGAATGATGTTGTTGCTGGTGCTGCTGTCACTCTTGAGTGCCTGCTCGAGCCCTCCGAACTCAAATCCAGATTCGAGTGCCGTCTGGGATCAATCGAATTTCGAGACCACGAACTGGAACTGACCAACGAGACCAAAAGGGGATCTATGAATGCTCGAGACTTCAGAAACATCATGCTTGGTGCGGTCGTGGCCGTGTCTGGATTGTCCGCACTGGCCGCCATTGAGCTGACAAGTTTCGTTCCCGGCACGCCAATCAAATCGGCGGAAATCAATGCGAACTTCTCGAGTTTGAAAGCAGCAGTTGAAGCCCCGATTGGAGCCTCGAAACTTGAGACGACTGGCAAGGCTGCCGATGGCAAGGTGCTCAAACTCGCTGGCGGGAATTTGACCTGGAGCGACGACCTGCTGGGCAGTGCTGGCAGCACCTATTCCGCTGATGGCTCGAGCCTGGCATTGACGGACACGACCTTCTCAATCAAAGACGCTGGTGTCAGCAGTGCGAAGCTGGCACTGCCTCTTTTATTGAACAAATCCAGCCCTTCCCCGATCCTGGCGGTTGTCAATACGAATGGTCATGGTCTGCTGGGAGTATCGGGCAAGGCCAGCCTCAATGGATCACCCTCTGCTTCGATTGGTGTCTGGGGCGACAGTCAATCGGGCTATGGCATCGTGGGAACCAGCACCAGCAGTTTCGGCGTGGTTGGTCGAAGCGCCAGCAGTGCAGGCGTGCAGGGCTCGAGCGAGAGTGGGCCCGGTGTATCAGGCAGCAGCTCAACAGATGTGGGTGTCCAAGCCTCGAGTTCATCTGGCATTGCCGTATATGGACAAAGCAGCACCGGAAAATCGGCCTATTTTTCTGGAGGTTCAGGTGGCAGCGGCAGTTGCACCTTCAACGGTGGCGCGGGCTGGGTCTGTACCTCGGACCGCAACAAGAAAGAGAATTCCAAAACCGTGAACGCCCAAGCGATGCTCGAGAAACTGGCACGGATGCCAGTCACGCGCTGGAACATGAAAGGCGACCGCAACAAAACCTTGCACATCGGCCCGGTCGCGCAGGATTTCAAAGCCGCCTTCAGTTTGGGCGAGAACGACACGACAATCAACACCGCCGATGCGCAAGGCGTGGCGTTCGCCGCGATCAAAGGAATGTATAAAAAGAACCGAACGCTCGAGCATCAGGTCAAAAGGCTCGAGGCGAGATTGATCGCCCTCGAGAACAGAATGCGTTCAAGATAAAGGTTCGAGATGAGCGTTCACAGACTCGAGCAGCATCTCGAGGAGAAAACCGACCATGAGCGACATCACATACCGTCTCTGTCCACACTGCCTTCGCGCCGTGCCAGCCAAATCCGGCGAGCGTTTCTGTCCAAACGACGGCACAAAAATGATTTCGCATTGCCCAGCCTGCCGCTCACTTATCCGCAATCCTTACGCACGACACTGCACGGGCTGCGGGCGCGAGTTTGCACCCACCAATTCCGATCATCAATCCCACAGAACCCTGCCCGTTTGAAACGCACCTTTTACTGAATGGCGCAGCCTCAGCCGGGCAGAATCTCCATCAATTGCCGCACGCCATTTGGCGTGTTGCGGGAATACTCAGGCAGTACGCCAAATGGGAAGCGATTCGCTCGTCCGGGTGGGACGATTCGAGTTGTGCTCGAGGTCATGGTGGTCATGATGTACTCCTTTCAAAAGCAACCTTCAAGCAGGAATGCCAGCCGTTCCAAACCGCATCTGTTCTTGTGTGTAATGCTCAAGCCGGTTGAGTTCGTCCTCGTACATACCGCGCATCATGCCGGGCGCGAACCATGTCTCGAGCAAACCCATCAAGCCGCCTGTGCTCTCCCAAACCGTCTCGAGGATCACCCGTGAAGCTGCACCTTCGGGGTTGACCGTGATCGTTGTGACCAGTGCCGAGCACGTGTCGCTTTCGACCAGCACCCGGCCCGGTTCGGGTTCACTGACCCGCATGAAGAAGTCTCGAGCGCTGCCACCGAACAGGCTGGTGAAGCTGTACTCGGTTCCAGCGCCGTAACCGCCTTTGAGCACCTGAATGTCCGTGAATTGCGGCGGCAAGAAACGTGGGTGGTGGTTCACGAAATCCGCGAACAGGTGGTACACGAGGTTGACTGGGCCACAGATCAAACGTTCGGAATGCACTTTCAACTGGGTCATGATTTCAATTCCTCTCTGTCGAGACAGAAGTTAATCTCGAGGCTGTGACTGGCCTGTGACTGAATGGAACACGATGAGCCTGTGAACACTTCAGCCGATTCCAGCGGATTTGGTACTCTGCCGCCATATCCCTTTGCGTCAGCTTCTGTAGGATCACTGCGCCACAAAAATTCAACCAGATACAGTGGGAGAACCCATGGAATCCAAGCATGTCCATACCAGCGATGGTGTTTCTTTGCATTACCTCGAGGCGGGATCTGGTCCGACCCTGTTGATGATCCACGGTTGGTCGCAAAGTGCGATTCAATGGAAACATCAGATTGCAGAACTCTCCAAGCACTACCGCGTGATCGCCTTGGATCAACGCGGTCATGGCGATTCGGAAAAACCAAAACATGGTCTGAAGATCCATCGGCTCGCCAAGGATGTCCATGATGTCCTGAACGCACTCGAGTTGAGCGATGTCACCTTGCTCGGTCACTCGATGGGATGCTCGGTGATTTGGGCGTACTGGGAACTGTTCGGCAACGACCATCTGAAACAACTGATTCTGGCCGATGAACCACCGTTCCTGACCTTCGATCCAACCTGGTCTGCAACAGTTCTGAAACAGGCCGGAGCCATCTTCCCGCCGCAAGGGGTGCTGGACACCTGCAACGCCCTGGCTGGCCCCGACGGAGAGGCCACCACCCGAGGGTTTATTGGCAACATGGTCACGGCCAACATTGCCGCCGAAGACAAAGAGTTCATCATCCAACGGAATTTCAAAATGTCACGCCAGGATGCAGCCACCTTGTTTTACAACCATTGCGCCCAGGATTGGCGCGATCAGATTCCACGCATCAACATTCCAACCTTGGTGATCGGTGGGCGGGTCAGTTTGGTGCCGTGGAAATCCATGGAGTGGACGGCACAACAAATCCCTGGTGCGAGACTCGAGCTTTTCGAGGAGGCCGAGGGTGGGCAGCACTTCATGTTCATTGAGAATCCCGGTAAGTTCAACCAGATCGTGCGGGAGTTTATGGGTTAGCGATTTTTGCTTTGACGTGGTGGCTCTGAACACAATCAATTGATGAAACGAATCTGGGGTCTTCTGTGATTGCAGGAGGCCCATGTTTGGCTGAATTCACTGCTCGAGCATGCTTGAATTTCGTGCGGGGTGCGCTGCCGGAACCCGATCAACAATTTGCAAATCAATGCGCAGGTTCGCTACAGGCGCGTGGTCGGTGTCAAACAAAGTACCCTGATAGCATCAGTCCATCCAAAGCCAAGCAGGCTCGAGTCATCTCACACCTGAACGGAGGCCGCATATGACGTTCGGCAAAGCCGTTGGAGCAATCATTGGACTGGTTTCGCTGCTCGTCGGTTGCGGCTCGAAAGAACCGTACCAACAACGCAATTGTGTCTGGCATTTTGAGGATCAACCCATGCAACTCCAACCCGGCGAACGATTGATGCCACTGCTCGGCGCTCACGCCAAAACCGAAGTGCACGGCTACCACCGGTGTAAGCACTCGAGGGCAGCGATGGGCGCAGCTTTGAAACGCTTAGCGAGCATTACGTGAAAGACCACAAGACCGTTTACTACTGCGATGCGTATCGCGATGGCAAGGATTACTTGAGCACCCGACGCAGCCGTATCAAGGTGCTCAAGGCCGATCCGAACAGCTTCCGGTTTCTCAAAAATGGTTACGCTCGAGATGCCAACGCCTTCTTCTTCGAGGGCCAATCCTTCCCGGTCAAAGACGTGAACAGTTTCGAGATTCTCGATTGCGGTTTTGCTCGAGATCGTGTGACTGGGTGCTACCAGCAGACGCTGATTCCCGGCAGTGATGGCGGCAACTTCGCGGTGCTGGAGAACCACTACTCGAGGGACAGCAAACACGTCTATCACTCTTGCGATGACCTGAGCCAATCGCCGGCGGTCCTGCGATCAGGCCGGATCGAAGGGGCGCTTGTGGATTCTTTCAGCGTGCTCGAGACGGGGTACGCCAAGGATGCAAAACGGGCGTACCACAATGACAAAGCGTTGGCGAGCAGTGCCGCATTCGAGGAGCTTTCACTCGGTTACGCCAAGACGGACAAGCAAGTGTTTTACAACGGAAAACCGATCTCTGGTGCGGATGCGGTCAGCTTCGTCATGCTCGAGCCGAGGGCGGATGATGCCGATGCTAAGGACTCGAGGGCGAGGTACTTGGTGGGGTGTAAGGTTGGGAAATAGGAAATGTCGCCTGAACAACTGTGCTCGAGCTTCAAGGCCGGGATTTCACATTTGACTTGAGCCGTGATTCGAACATGGCGCATCACGGCTCGAGTTCACATTCACGGGCGACTGAGCGTGAGTTTCCGAGAAATCAGTGATGGCTGGCCTCGAGCAGTGCACGGTTGATTGGGTTGCGTTCCAGGAATCCCTGACGGTGCTCTGAAGGCACGCGCTTGCTCACCGTGTCTTCCAACCAAGCCAAAGCCATCTCGAGCGGTTCCAGGGCGTTCTGGGCGTGTGTGGCCTTGAGCACTTGATGCTGTGTCAACCACAGTTCAGGTTTTTCCAGCGCGGGGGCGTAAGTTCGACTCAACTCGAGGGCGTCGCTGATCGCTGCAAGCGCCGCATCATGTCGCTCGAGCTTCAACAATGCTTGGGTTTGTCGCACCAAGAGTGCCGCCTGCATGCCACCCAGTTTCTGTTCAACAGCCACTTCGATTCCACGGGCGAGCAATGCAAGGGCCACCTCTGGGGAGGCGCGTTGAGCCTCGAGCAAACCGTACTCGCAGATCAGCGTCGCATCACCCTTCGCCTCGAGTTCTGGAAGCATGGCAGACAGATCGATGTTCGGATCGAATTCTGAGTGTACGAGGTTCAACTGCGAACGGTTGTACGCCGGAAATCCAGTCCAGGCAAGCGCCGTCTCGAGGGTCTCATTCGCGCCTTCAAAATCGCCCAGCAACCGCAAGATTTGAGCACGACCCAAATGAATCATGCCGAGCCACGCGAACTGCCTGTCTTCGCCAAGCCTCAGTGCTTCGCGTATCGCCTCGAGTGCTTGCGCGTACTCCCCAGAATGTCGCAGGTGACGTGCCAACCCGCTGAGGCTGACCAGTTGCGTATCAACCGCCCCGCCCGTTTCCCGCAACAAGTTGTAAGCCCGCCTGGATGCCTCGAGTGCCGGTTCAATCAAACCCATCTCGCCACTTGAACGGGCAATGTTGTTCAGGGC
>JANOWZ010000064.1:0-15874 GCA_031418155.1 Deinococcales bacterium | reverse complement strand
GCATTTTGCAATTCGGTTTTGAAAACACGCTCGAGCAATTGGTTCTGGTCTTCGTCCCCGCTGCCAGATCCGGCGCTGAGGCTCGCGCTGAGATCACGGGCAAAGTTGGCCCGCTCGAGCGTGTCTTTGCGCCGCAGTTGGCTTTCGGCGACATTGTGTTGCAGTTCTTTTTGCAAGTCCGAGAGGCCCTCATAGCCGAGCGCCTGCGCGAAGCGAACCACGGTGCTTGGGTTCGTCTCGAGTCGCGTGCCGATTTCGGCGGCGGTCAGTGTCGCGGCCTGCCAGGGTTGTTCTCGGAAGAATTTGGCGAGCCGTTTGTGACTCGCGCTGAGTTGATCGAAGCGTTCCGCCAGTCGGTCGTTGAAGCGTGTTGGTGTCATGTCTGATTATTCTCCCATGACCCGCGAGGTGTTTTTCGTAGGGGCATCATTGCGCAGCATGTTGCACATGACGCATGCTGTGCCCTCGCCAGAACAGCCAATGGGACCAACGTGGCTCGAGCATGCGAATTTTCGATCACCCTGAACCTTCATGCAATAAGTATTGCATAATTCTTGACCTCTTGCAATACTTCGTGCTATTCTCGTTGCAACAAGGCCGCATCAGTTCAGTTGGGAACATCCCATCAGGCTCGAGTTTCCACGCCATTCAAATCGGTTTCCCCGCGAGGACAGCACCGTGAAAGCCGTCTCCCTTCCACAACCCAAGACCATCCACCTGATCGAAACGCCCGACCCAACGCACGGTCACGGTGAGGTGGTCATTCGGATTGTCGCCGCCGGAGTCTGCGCCAACGATGTCGCCTTGATCGCGGGCAACAATTCCATCGGCAAATTCCCCATCATTCCCGGTCACGAGTGCATCGGTGTGATCGAAAGCGTTGGACCAAACGTCAGCCTCGAGCCCGGAACTTGGGTGACGGTTTACCCGAGCGTCGGCTGCGGAACATGCTGTGCCTGCAAGGAGGGTCGCATCAACCATTGCCCAACGTTTCGCGTGCTCGGTATTGATTTGGATTCGGGATGCTTTGCCGAAAAAATGCTGGTGCGTGCCGACCAACTCCTGCCCGTGCCAGAAAGTTTGCGTCACGCGCACGGCGCACTGATCGAACCGGCTGCCGTTGCGGTTCACGTCAACAAACGTGGCCAGACCAAACCCGGTTCTCGAGTCATCGTCATCGGTGTGGGCGCGATTGGCCTCCTGACCGCTCTGGTGGCCCGAGCGATGGGTGCAACACGAATTGCATTGGTGGATCGGCTCGAGCAACGCCGCAAGGTTTGTGCTCAACTTGGCTTTGAAGAATTTTTTTGTTCGTCCGATATTCTCGAGGCGGATTCGCTCGTCAAAAATTGGGGATCGGAGTTCGATCTGATTTATGACACGGCTTGCACGAAAGTCACGATCAACGCGGGAATCAATTCTCTGCTCCCCGGAGGCACGCTCGTTCTGGTCGCCACACCAAAAACACAGACCACGCTCGAGGTGAATTTCCCACTGCTGTATCGGCGCGAACTTTCCTTGATCGTCTCGCGCAATTACGTGCCGCAAGATTTCATCGACGCGATGAATTTGCTCGAGACTGGACAGATCAACCTCGAACCGCTCGTGACCGCGCACTATTCGCTCGAGCAATTTTCGGACGCGATTCACGCATTGCAAACCCAGCCCGAACAACACATCAAGATTCTGATTCATCCACAAAGGACTCCATGAGCGATTCGATCCATACTGAAACCATCGGCGCGGTGCGCGTGATTCACCTGACCGGCAAACCCAAACGCGCCAACCCACTCTCGACCGCACTGATGCGCGAACTGCTCGAGGCCGTGCGCGAACTCGGCAATGACGACTCTGTTGGCGCAGCAGTGATCGCTGGAACCGAACAATTCTTCAGCGTCGGTTCGGACATTTCCGAGATGGCGAACAAGAACGCGCTCGAGTGGATCGAACGTTCCTGGATGGACGATTGGGACACGCTGCGGCAAGCACCCAAACCGATTGTTGCCGCCGTGCGCGGCATGGCTTTGGGCGGCGGGCTCGAGTTGGCGCTCTTATGCGACCTGATGGTCTGTGGCGAGAACGCTCGAATCGCACTGCCCGAAACCGGAATCGGTGTGGTTCCCGGTGCGGGCGGCACGCAACGCCTGATCGCCTTGTGCGGTCGCGCCATCGCCACCGACATGATTTTGACCGGACGCGAACTGACTGGACTCGAGGCTGCAAGTCATGGCATTGCGGCGCGAACCGTGCCCGATGATCAGGTGCTCGAGACGGCGATTCAGATGGCGCAACGCATCAGTGAACGCGGCAAACTTGCCGTGCGGTTCACCCGAGAATTGCTGCGCGAGGCGAGCGATGGTCCGATCCGCCAATCGTTGCGCCTCGAGCGATTGATGGCGTACATGGTTTTCGATTCGCCCGAAGTTCACGCGCATTTGAATGGATTCCTCGAGCGCAAGAAGGACAAGTGATGACCGTCGAACTCGGCATCGTCATGAACGGAATCACGGGGCGTGTCGGGCGCAAGCATCTCGAGTCGATCCGTGCCATTCAAAATCAGGGTGGCATCATTTCCTCGAATGGCGAGCACTTCATGCCCGAACCGATTCTGGTTGGACGCGATGCTCACAAGCTCGAGGTGATCGGCAAGGAATTCGGATTCTCAAAACAAACCACCGATCTGAAGGCCGCACTCGAGGATTGCCAAACCAGTATTTACTTCGATGCACTCGTGCCGCTCGAGCGTCCCAACGCGATTCGTCAGGCGCTCGCTGCGGGCAAACATGTCTACGCCGAAAAACCGCTCGCCATGAATTTTGAGACGGCGCACGAACTCGCCCGAATCGCGCGAGCGGCAAAACTCAAACATGGGCTGGTGCAAAACATGCTTTTTCAACCGGGGCCGCGCAAACTCGAGCAACTGGTGCGCAACGGATTTTTTGGTCGTATTCTCTCGGCCAAGATCGACTTCGGTTACTGGGTCTTTGAGGGCGATTGGCGGGCTGCGCAACGCCCATCTTGGAATTACCGCCGCGAGGATGGTGGCGGTGTGGTCACGGACATGTTTCCACATTGGAACGGCTTGCTCGAGATGCTGTTCGGTCGGGTCAGTGCAATCAGCAACCTTTCGATGACGCACATTCCACAACGATATGACGAGCAGCAAAAACCGTACACCGCCAACGCCGACGATGCTGCGTACAGCCTGCTCGAACTCGAGGGTGGCGTGATCGTGCAGATCAGCGCGTCGTGGGCGACCCGCGTCTACCAGGATGATTTTTTTCAGATTCAGATCGACGGCACGCACGCCAGCGCGACCGCCGGTTACAAATCCTGCAAGGTTCAGCATCGGGTCAACACGCCGCGCACCGCGTCACAATTCGCAAGCCATTCACCTCGAAAAGATTGGCAGGAAGTACCGGAATTGCTCGAGACACCCGATCCGTTCAATACGCAATGGGAATGTTTTTTGCGAGCCGTGGTCAACGACGAAGCATTCCCCTGGGATTTTTTCGCCGCCGCCCGAGGATTACAATTGGCCGATACCGCGCTGCAATCCAGCCTCGAGCGCCGCTGGCTGAACATTCCTCGGGACGAAAATTTTATCCACAGTGATCCATGCTCAGCGGGAGAAGTCCATGCCTGAAACCTTGAAATTACCGAACGCAACCGGTTCACTCGAGTCGTACACGCCCGGACCTCCCGGACATTTTGAAAAGCCCACGCAGGCGTTCACGCGACGCAAACTCTTCGCCGCCGCACACGTGGTTGCCGATCCGCGTTTCACACCCGACCCGCACAGGCCGCCGCAAATCGATTGGGAAGCGACGCTCAAGTACCGCCATCACCTCTGGTCGCACGGGTTCGCCATTGCCGAGGCGATGGACACCGCGCAGCGCGGCATGGGATTGGATTGGACAAGTGCACTGAGTTTGATCACCCGTTCGGCGACGGAGGCTCGAGCCTGCAACGGTGGCATTTCTGCCGGTGCGGGAACCGATCAATTGCCCGCACTCGAGCAGGGATTGCCGACCCTCGAGCAGATCGAATCTGCGTACCTCGAGCAGTGCGAATTGATAGAGGCTGCCGGGGCGCAAGTGATCCTGATGGCCTCGCGTCACCTGGCGGCGGTGGCCCGCAACGCTGGCGATTACGAGCGCGTCTACTCGCGTGTGCTCACACAGACCGGCCAACCCGTGATCCTGCATTGGCTCGGCGAGATGTTCGATCCATCGTTCGCCGGATATTGGGGCTCGAGCAATCTGGACGAGGCGGCGAGCACCGTTCATGGCCTGATTGCGGCGCATTCGAGCAAGGTTGATGGCATCAAGATTTCGCTTTTAAACGCGCAGCGTGAAATTGATTTTCGTCGCAAACTTCCAACGGGCGTGAGGATGTACACCGGGGACGATTTCAATTACGCCGAACTGATCCAAGGCGATGAGCACGGTCACAGCGATGGCCTGCTCGGAATTTTTGATGCGATTGCGCCCGCCGCCAGCGCCGCCATGCAAGCCCTCGAGCGTGACGATTGGCAGACCTACAACTCGCTGCTCGCGCCGACCGTGCCGCTCTCGAGGCACATCTTTGAAACACCAACGTTCAATTACAAAACCGGTGTTGTATTCCTGGCGTACCTGAACGGATTTCAAACACATTTTCGCATGATCGCCGGTCTCGAGACGGCAAGATCCGTATTGCACCTCTGTGAACTATTCAAGCTCGCAGACCGTGCCGGATTGCTGCGCGATCCTGACCTCGCCAGTCAACGGATGCGCGAAAGCCTCAACCTCGCCGGAATCGTTTGATGTCTGACTTTTCCCGCTTGAGCCTCAACCAGAAAACCGTCAAAGGCTGGTCGTTGCGCGAAACACTCGAGGGTTGCGCCCGCCATGACATTCCCTTCGTGGGCCTCTGGCGTGATCGGGTATTCGAGGCTGGCCTGAGCAAAAGCGTGCGACTCTTGCGCGAACTCGATCTGCGCGTCTCGAGCCTGTGTCGCGGCGGATTCTTTCCGACCAACGACCCGAGCGAATTCAAATCCAACTTGGATGACAACCGTCGCGCCATTCTCGAGGCCGCCGAACTCGGAGCCGATGTGCTCGTGCTCGTCTGCGGTTCTGCGCCTGACCGTGACATCACTCGAGCCCGTGAGATGATCGCCGAAGCCATCGCCGAACTCGCACCATTCGCTGCAACCTACGGTGTGAAGCTTGGCATCGAACCGCTACACCCGATGTTTGCCGCCGACCGCAGCGCAATCGTCACGCTTGAGCAGGCGAACGATTTGGCCGAACTGCATCCACCCGAACAGGTCGGCGTGGTGATCGATGCGTATCACGTCTGGTGGGACCCGAACGTGGAGGCACAAATCGCTCGAGCCGGAAAAAGAATTCTTGGCTTTCACGTTGACGATTGGATCGTACCGATTCCCGATCCGCTCCTCGGGCGCGGCATGATGGGCGATGGCGTGATCGAGTTGCGCCGCCTGCGTCGCGCCGTGGATCTTGCGGGTTACACCGGCCCAATCGAAGTCGAGATTTTCAATCGAGCAATCTGGGATGAACCCGGCGATCAGGTGCTCGAGCGAATGAAACAACGGTATCTTGAACACGTGCTCGAGCCAGTAGAATCGGATGCGACATCATGACCGCTTCAATCGAACGTGACCTCGAGAAAATTGCGCTGCAAGAAAGCCGTCTCGTGTTTGAGCGATTTGATGCGAACATCGCTTGGGCGCTCGGGTGTGAATTGCGCAAATTTGCCGAATCGCTCGAGGCTCCCGTGGTGATTGATATTTCATTGCATGATCGCCAACTTTTTCACTGCGCCATGATCGGTGCGACACCGGACAACGCCGATTGGGTTCGGCGCAAACGAAACACGGTTTTGCGTTGCCATAAAAGTTCTTACGGCATCGGCCTGAAATTCGCACTCGAGGGTGGCAGCTTTCACGAAAAAACCGGCTCGGGTTTGCAAGATTTCGCCACGCATGGCGGTGGCTTTCCGATCACGCTCGAGGGTTTGGGTTGCATCGGTGCGATCACTGTTTCTGGTTTGCCGCAACGAGAGGATCACATGTTTGTCGTTCGCGTCTTGGCTGAACATCTCGGTCAACCGTTGGCTGATTTGGTGCTCGAGGAACCCGCATGAACAATCCTCGAGACCAATTGCTGGCGGCATTTAAAGCTGCCGTGAAAGCGGCCCTGCCAGACCAAGCTGTGCGTGAAGCCGTGCGATCCATCCAACGCCCACTCGGTCGAACCATCGTTGTTGGTGGTGGTAAAGCTGCTGCAAGCATGGCGAAGGCGCTCGAGGATGCCTGGGATGGGCCGCTCGAGGGTGTGGTCGTCACACGTTACGGTCACGCGGTCGAACGACCAACACGAATCAAATTGCTCGAGGCGAGCCATCCCGTTCCAGATGCCGCGAGCGAACAGGCCGCAACCCAAATCCTCGAATCGGTACGCGACCTCTCGAGCGATGACCTGGTAATTGTTTTAATCTCCGGTGGCGGTTCGGCCTTGATGGTCGCACCGAATGGCGTGACGCTCGAAGAGAAACTTCGCATCAACCAACAACTCCTGAATTCTGGTGCGGACATCGGAGAAATGAACACGGTTCGCAAACACCTCTCGAGGTTGAAAGGTGGCAGATTGGCGCTCGAGGCTGCACCCGCTCGAGTGATCTCGCTGATCGTTTCGGATGTGGTCGGCGATGACCTCTCAACGATTGCCAGTGGACCAAGTGTGCCAGACCCGACCACGTTCCAGGATGCGATTGACGTGCTCGAAAAGTACGGGATCGATTCTCAACCAACGCTCGAGCATTTTCAAAAAAGCCAAGACGAAACGCCCAAATCAGATCATCCCGCATTTGCTCGAGTTGAGAATCAGTTGATCGTCACGAATGCAACAGCACTCGAGGCGGCACGAATTCAACTCGAAAACTCTGGGATCAAAGCTCAAATTTTGTCCGATTCGATCACCGGTGAGGCTCGAGATGCGGCCTACACCCATGCTCTCGAGGCCCGCAATCTCGAGCCGGGAATGGCATTTCTTTCGGGCGGTGAAACCACCGTAACCGTGCGCGGAACCGGACGTGGCGGGCGCAACTGCGAGTTCCTGCTCGCCCTTGCCCTAGAGCTACAGGGTGAACCAAACCTGTACGCGATTGCTTGCGACACCGATGGCATTGACGGCGTGACCGAGGCGGCGGGCGCGATCATCACGCCAGATTCGCTCGAGCGGGCCGCACAGCTTGGACTGGATGCGCAGGCGATGCTCGAGAACAACGATGCTTACCCGTTCTTTGCGGCTTTGGGTGATCTGGTCGTGGTCGGTCCGACTGGAACCAATGTCAACGATTTTCGTGGGATGTTGCGAACGGTGCACTGAAATGGGGCGGACACTGAAGCCCAGCCTCACTGGAAACACGTCACTTTGACTTGATGCAAATTGGGACTCTATTCAATTTGTGGCACGAATTCGATAGGGTTGAAGAGGTCGGCTTCACACTCCCCTTTCGGTTCGTTCTGTTCGATCCACCATGAAACAAAAGACCGAAGGCCAAGGTTTCCCATGACCAAGCGCCATTGAAGAACGTTCGGGCGAGCACGTTTTTCTCAAACGCATTGCCGGGTGCATTTCCAGTTTCTTGCCACGCTATTGTGGGGTTGCCGCCACCCAAAACGATGGCTGGCGATTCGGCTTTCTGCTCGCCTTCATCGGCACGGCGCACATCATGAACATTCCCTCGAGCATGGATGATTTTGGGCGTTGGAATTTGATTCAAACCAGCACCGCCGATGGTGTCCGCCTGTCACTGCCGATGAGCGTGCTGATCCTGGTTTTGGTCGCAGGTGTGACCTGGTACATCCTGAATCGCACACTTTCGGGTCGCGCCGTTTATGCCCTCGGTGGCAGCATCCCGATTGCGGAACGATTGGGCTTCAGCGTGCGCACGGTGCAACTGTTCGTGTTTGGTTATGCCGGACTGCTCGCCGGGTTGGGTGGGCTGGTACACGCCTCGAGCAACCGACTCGCCAACCCGTTCGATCTGGTCGGCACCGAATTGGATGTGATCGCCGCCGTGGTGCCTGGTGGGGCTCGAGTGACAAGTGGAACCGGCACGGTGCTTGGCACACTCTTCGGCGTGATCCTGATCATCATCAACAGCTTGATCCTGATGGGCGTGCCGAGCACCTGGCAGAAAGTCGTCATCGGCGCGATCATTTTGCTCGCCAGCGGTGTCTTCTCCAGACGTGCCCGAGCGTGAGCGAGGCATTGGACTCGAGAATGAATAGTTCCGACGTTTTCCCCTCGAGCGTTTGGAACCGGGACTGCACGCTCTGTGGGGCGTGTTGCGCCGCGCTGAACATCTCGAGCCTACACAAACCACTCGGCGTGCCGTGTGTGCATTTGGGCTCGAGTTGCGAATGTGCCATCTACGTAACCCGCCCGAAAGTCTGTCGCAATTACGCACCCGATTGGGTCTGTGTCGAGGTCGCACCGTTACCGATGCTCGAGGAGCGCACAACAAGATTCCTCGAGATTTACGGTTTGGCAATCCCGTAAATCTCGAGGAACAGTTCAGGTGAATTGCTGAGCGCCTCGGATGCTGACCACCTGCCGAAACTTGAGGCCGCAACCGCCACAATGCCGTGCGTCAGGGTTGCGAATTTTTGTTTCACACACCGGGCATTGCTCGAGCATTTTTGCCATCGTTCGGACGGTGGTGGTCATAAAATTCTTTCACAGTATCCTCCGAAGCGATCACATGGCGTGAGGATCTGTTCCAGCACTTGCCCAGTCAATCACCAAAGGTCAGCAACGTATCGTTCTCGCCACCCAACCAGACGTGAGTCGCATCGACTGCAAACCCAGCATGCAACCGCGCATTTGGTGCAACCGCTCGCACGCTAGCCGAAACATCCCTCCAAGTCTCGCCAGCGTCCGTACTCGAGAATAACAACGGTGATGAATTGGCGATTGATCCAACCGCCCAGCCGTTCTTGCCATCCGGTGTGAAGAAAATATTGTGAAACACGGTACTGTCGCGCAGGGTGGGCAGTTTCGTTGGTGTCCAGATCGAATCCACACCCCGGCTGGCGTTGCTGCTGGCGTAAATGAATTTGGCATCGAGAATGCCGCTGTACGCGAAGCAACGGTCTTTGGAAATGCAGGTCACACCCTCTGGCCCTTGATTGCTGGGCACATCCTTGAATGGCACGACGTAAAAACGTTTGCCACCATCGGTCGAGATGCAGACCCCGGACTGACCGCTGCTGCGGTCCGCAGCACGTTGATTGCGATGCCCGGAAGGATAGACGATCACGCCAAGATCAGGTGCCACATAGGCGGGTTGAGTCAGTTTGACTGACGCCGCGACGCCCGGTTCGGTGATACACAAGCGTTTATCGGCACGCAGCAACTCATCGAAGTTGCTCGGCGAAGATGGAGAGACCGGCGACCAGAGTTGCGTCCACAATGCCCCCTTGCCAGGCGGGTCGGTACTGTCGTATACCATGTACTCGGTGAAATGTACCCAGCGGTCATCTTTGAGGCCCAAACCCATCTGTTGGTTCAATCCAAAATGACCACCATCTGCGACCGTGCCGATGCTGGTCACGGACCAACTCGAGGCTTGTGTGAAATCGCCTTTGGCGCTCACAAACCCACCGCCAGAACCGTGCAGTAAGGCCACCAGGGAATCTTTGACCACGGAAAATCCGAGGAAACCAATTTCACCAATTGTGCCGACTTGTTGACCAAATTTCGTGTCACCCGTGATCAGTGTTCCCGTAATTTTTTGACCATCGCTCGAGTACAGGTGTCCGGGGCCGCTCACGTCGGTGGCGATCACACAGGTTTTGGTATTGGTGCAGTGAATACCGGTCACACGTTCGTTCTGAGCAAAGAGTTTCATGATGCGGAATTCACCGCCTTGCGAATTTGCAAGTGACAGCACAAGTGCTCCAATTCCGACAAGCGCACCGATTGTGATCACAGGGTTTTTCATAAGACCTCCAATACGTAAAATCAGGACCGATTGAGTTGGGATCAACAGACGCGGGTCATGCGCAGCACCAGGAGTGTCTGACCGGAGACACCGTTTTTGTCGGTGACGACCACTCTGAGCTTGCCGTAGGCATCAAAATCTGTGCAACTGGCCGGATCGGGAATGTTCAACACGCTGGCGGGCCTCCATTGCAAGGGGTTGCCCATACCAATACCAATCGCATCCAAATCAATCAGGGTTGGCAAGACGTTTGCAGAACGCATGCCCTGCTGAACCACTGGCGGCAGCTTCCCGCCCTGGGCGTTGGTCGGATAAACAATCGACCAGGCAAAAGTGTATGGACCCTGCCCTCCACTGGCGTTTGCCTCGAGTGGGCTTGGCGCAAACGGATTGAGGTTCGGGTTGTTCGCTGTTGGTGAAGTGATGTTGACCAGGATTTGCGGTGTGACTTGCACGGTTACATCCACGCTGCTCGAGGCGGTTGCGCCCGCCGGGTCGGTCGCTTTGAGGGTTAAGGTGCGTTTGCCCGTGGTGCTGAAGGCAAAGATGGTCTGTTCGCAAGCATTGCTGGGCATGACATCCGTGCTGAGGCTGCTCGACCATTGACAAGCCTGAATGCCGCCATCGTCATCGAAGACTTCGGGCCGCAGGGTGGTGGCAACCGTCGCAAAAATCTGTGTCACCGTGGTCGGTTGTTGAATCAAGACCCTGGGGGCAAGGTTGTTCTGCTGCCTGACAAAATCGCAGGCGCTGTAAAGCTGTTTCTCCCAGGCATTTTCGTAAATCAAGATGTCAATGCGAACACCGATGTTCAGATTCACGCATTTCTCGAGTTTCCACAAACGCTTCTCTGGTCCAACGCCAGCGATATCAGCCTCAAAACGTGGACCAGCCTCGAGCGAGCCGTATGGTCCGAGCACGCCCCAGAACAGCAACTCGAAACGCATGCCGAGTGAGGTTTTAACCTCTGCGGTGCCATCAAAACTTGGTTGGTCGGTGTCGAAGGTTCCGCCACGTTGACTGGTGTCACTAAAACCAGTGTCCGAGTTCAATTTGAACCCGGCGACCAGGTTGAGGTTTTGATCGGTGCGCGTCTCAAAGCGAGCACTGAGCTTGCCGTTGGAACGCAGGTACAGGATCAGTCTGGGCACAATGATGATCGGGACCGGACCAATCGTGAATTTAATCGGTGGAAAGGTGTACGAAGCCAATTGCACTTGTTTGTCAAACCCCGGTGTGGCTTTCCCGGTGAACGTGAGGTTCATGGTTTCGTTGACACCAATGCTGGCCGACATGTTCAGGTCTGGGATTTCGGCGCAAGCCCCGGCCAGTTTGGTGTTGCAACTGATGTCCATGTCCATGCCCAAAATTGGATCGATCACGATTCGACCGCTGGCATGGATCAGTCCGTTCGTGCCAAAATCTGTGTCCACCTCTAGCCTTTTTTCTTGAGCCCGCACACGCCCGAAGGTCTTGATTTCCACGGCGGTGCCAAACTCGAGGGTCTGTTGAATTTTTGCGTGACCACTGTGAATGGCATCGACCAGTTTGGCATTTTGGGTTTCGATCACCAGTTCGTCACCCTCTTGCCGCACGGCTTTGACCTTGCGCAGCAAACCGTTTGGCGTGGCCTTGCTCACGTCTGAGACGACCACATCACCGACTTTGAGGTCTGGTGTGGTGCTGCCCGCATCGAAGCGCCCCGTATCGAAGCGCATTGTGCCGTCATCCTGCACACTTTTGAGTGCATTGCGTGCAGGTTCGTCCAGTGTTTTGGTGGTCGCTGGGATCAGCACAGGGCGTTCACTCGGGGTGGCGGGTGTGGTGTTGCAGGCAACCAGTGCGATTGCAAAAACACTTACCAGGCCGACAAATCGAGCATTGAATATGTTCATCTAAACCTCCTTTGGGCACGTTCTGACGAGGTTCGAGCAGCACACCTCGAGACTCGTCTGATGTGGGATTTATGGAAATTGGTAGGTGACACTCAATGTGGCGTCCTTGGCGTAATCGTAGAAATCACCGACGTTGTTATCGGCGTAATCGGTGGCAAAATACAGCCGGTAGGTCAAGAATTGAACGTCCGATGGGCTGGTGATGCTGCTGATGTCCTCGTTGATGTCCGCACTGAAAATCCTGAGTTTGCCGAAACTGGTGTGGTCCCAAAATGCACTTCGATAATCTCCAGGTGTGCCGTCCGCCAAGGGATTCCCATTGGTTGTGTTCTCGATGAACAATTCTCCGAGCGTGTTGGCTGGATCGCCCGAGACTCCGTTGCGTTTGACCTGAATCCTGGCATTGACCAAACGGGCGTTCGCCGGACGGGTCGGACGGAGCGAAAAGCTCAGCAGTCCTCGAGACGACTCGTAAGGGCGGGAGCCACCAGCTTTGACGCGATCGCCGACACGCATCACGGTTTCGTTGAAGTATTTTGTGATGCCACAGGTGCCACTAAAGTCGCTCGGGCAGGCCAGCACCAAGTGTCCACTGGCGAATGCGGGCAGGGTCAAGACCGTCTGTCGAATCGCCCGGAAGCTCTGGCCGGTCCCGATGGTGATGGCGTTGCCCGCCCGATCTTTGGTGTCTGCGCTCAGCAGCCAATCGACCAGACCTCCGTTCGAGATCGGGGTGCCGGGTTGAAAGCTCAGGGTCTTGTCATCGTTGGACCATGAAAGGCTGCCGTTGATGGTCGGGCCGTTTCGGTAGTGTGCCCTGAACATGGTTTGGGTCTCGGTCGTGGCCATCGGTTCTGAAAAGTTCATGACGATGCCGGTGCTGGTTGGTAAACCTTGGGCGTTGTTCAGCGGCAAGGAGGATATCAGGCTGGGTGCTGTGGTGTCCGCCACGCTGAATGTGATTGTGCTTTGCGGCAACGGATTACCAGATTTGTCACGCATGGCCAGCAGTTCAATCGAGTATTCCGCGTTGCTTCCCAAGCCACCCGAGAGCCCTGTCAGTTTCAAGCCCCTGTCACCGTTGCTTTGCGAGTAACTGCTGTTGGTGTTGCATTGACCGTTGCCGAGTAGGCGGCAAGTGACTTTGAAGTACGTGATGTTCGCTGACAGGTCCATCGATTCGCTGAAATTGAAGACGACTTCGCTGCCGGACAAGACGTTGCTGGCCCGATTGCTTGGCGTGCTCGAGAGCAGTTTTGGTGGCGTGTCATCTTTGGGCGTGGTGTTTTTGGTGATCGTCCGGCCTGAACGGTTGCCCGCGCCGTCCTCGGCCTCGAGTTGATAAAAATAGATTTCGCCGTTCGTCAGGCCGGTCAGGGTTCTGCCGCTTCCCGGTTTGGCCACGAACACGCTGAGGGACAGGTTGCTGGCGTTGTTGCCGTAATAAACCGTGTAGCCTTTCAAGTCCGGTTCTGTGTTGGCATTCCAGGTCAGTTTGATCTGCGAATCACCCGTCTCGGCAATCAGGTTTTGCGGGATGCCGGGAGCGGTCGTGTCGGCGGTGGTCGCGGTTTTGAATTTGAAACTGCTCGAGCCGGTCAGGGCGTTTCCGGCGAGGTCTTTGCCGCCGACACTGACGGTGTAATTCGTCTCGCCCGCAAGATCATTGGTCGGGTTGAACTCGACGTTGGCGTTGCCAGATTTGAAGCTCGCCGATCCCAGATTCAGATTCGGCACGATGCTGACAGCAACGCTCGAGGGGTCCATTGCCTCGGAGAAGTTGATCAGAATCTTGGAGTTGATGGCGGCATCCGTGCTGCCGTTGGTCGGGCTGCTCGAGGTCACGCTTGGCGCGGTCGTGTCTGCCGGTGGTGGCGGGTTGCTATCGCCCGCCGTGGCGAATTTCAGGCTGGTCGCAAGCGCATTTCCCGCCACGTCTTTACCGATGATGCTCAGGGTGTAATCGCTCGAGGTTCCCAGGTTCGCCGGTGGGTCAAAACCCAGTTCTGTTCCGGTGGCGTTCCAGGCTGGGTCGCCCAGGTCGCCGTTCGGACCGCTGGTCACGGTTACGCTGGCGGTGTTCATTTTTTCGCTGAACACGAGTTGAATATTTGTGTTCACCGCGATGCTCGAGGCGTTGTTCGCGGGTGTGCTCGAGGTCAAGGTGGGTGCGGTCGTGTCGGCCCCACCACTTTGCGGCGTCGTTGGGTTTCCTCCACCGCAGGCGAGCAGCGAACCGGCCAGGCACAATCCGAGAACAAGCCGTTTCATAACGCCACCCCTTCAGCATCGAAACGCTCGAAGACAATGCGTTCGGCGTTGCCCAACTCCATGACGGTGTGCGCGTTCGGCGTGTCGATCTCGAGGATCAATTGCCGAATCTGCGGCACGGCCCGGAAGACCGCGACAGTCTCAAGGCTGTGGCGTTCTCGGATCACGCCGTAGACCTCGCCGAAGCCACTCGGTACACCACCGATAATCTCAAGGTTCTCGCCGTTCGCTTGAAAACTTCCGCTCAGGCAGCCGCTTTGATCAAGCGTTAACTCGAGGTCGCATTCAATATGTTGCAGTTGCGCCCTGTAGCACCCTGGCAGTGGGTGCGGTGTGATGGGCTTGCGTGTCTCTTCTGTGCCGAATTGATTTTGCATGTTTCCCTCCCTGCACACAATCTGCGCTGAGGGTTGGGAAACGGCTGGGAAGAAACTGGGAAACGTCGCTGGGAAAAACACGCGCAATTCAAAACCAGCGTTTTTTACGGTCATTTCGCAAGTGTGTCTAAGCTTGAGGAGCAGGGTTGCACAGTCCGTGAGCCGTGCGCTTGAGGTTTGGATTTCGAGGTTCGGACTTCAAGAGTTGAGCTTCAAGAGTTGAATGGGAGGAGCAAATCCTTAAACACGCAGGCCGAGTGTGTTCAAGTGATCGCGCAGGCCACCGCTGGGTTCCAACCCAAACTCCTCGAGCAGCATCCGGGCGTAGGCGGTGTACGCCTGACTCGCGGCAGGCAAACCACCGAGCCTCAAGTGCGTGCGGATCAAGCCCAGATGACCCAATTCGTTCAGCGGCTCGAGTTCAACGGCCCGTCGGTAGGTCCCGAGTGCCACCTGCGGTTCGCTGGTTTCACGCTGCGTCGCCAAGGTCAAGGCCAGCGTGACGGTGCTCTCCAGGCATTGCGTGCGCACACCCGTAACCCATTCGCTCTCAAGACCAGGCAAGAATTCGCCGCGATACGCCTCGAGCGCCTGAGCCATCAGTTCCGGTCTGGCCCCCTCGAGTGCCTGTTTGACCAGGTTGGTGTCGAGGCGAACCTCGAGCCGGTCTGAGAGCGCGTACACGCCCCGTGCGTAGGGCAACGGGTTGAAGGTTTGCTGTTCGGGCAGCACTTGGCTCAGGGCAGTCCGCAATCGGCGCACGGCCACGCGAAAATACTCGTGGTGTTTGACCTCGTTCGAGCCTTGCCAGAGCGCATCGAGCACCTGTTCGAGGCTGCTCGGGCCATGCAAAGCCAGCCAGACGAGCAACTCACCGGCCTTGGCGAATGGCAATTTGACCAACTTACCCGCGAGCCTGACCTGCAAACTGCCAAGCGCGATGACCTCGAGCACGATCTGGTTTGACGGTGACGCTGGGTTCTCGGACATCGGCGGCTCGAGCACGGTCCGTGTTGAAAAACCGGCGAGCCGTTCGATAAACCAACCTCGCGCTTGCGCCTCACGCCAGAGTTCTTGCAGGTGCAGTTGATCGGTTTTGAGCACCGCATCGCTTGGCATGGCATCCAGGCCTTTGATCAAGCATTCAATGTGGCTGTACTCGAGCCGTTGTTCACGTCGTGCAATCTCAGCCAAAAACGCCAGTGCCCTCGGAGGCTGGGTTTGGTCATCGCGGATTTGTTCGAGCGATTGCTGTAATTTGTTCGTGGCGGTCTCGAGTTGATTTTGCTCAAAGGCGATCAATCCTTCGAC
>JANOWZ010000063.1:0-3773 GCA_031418155.1 Deinococcales bacterium | reverse complement strand
CGGACTTTCTTCTTGCGATGCGCTCGTACGTCGCACCGATGCAGAACTTCGTGTACGCCGACGTGGACGGCAACATTGGCTACTTCGCGCCCGGAAAAATCCCGACCCGAAACTGGAATGGTCGCCTGCCCGCCAGCGCCGCCAAAGGCCAAAACTGGACCGGATTCGTGCCGTTTGATCAACTGCCGATCCTCGAGAATCCACGCGAAGGATACATTGTCACCGCCAACAACAAAATGCTGCCGCATCAGGCCGCCTTCGAGCCCAGCACCTACACCGACCACTGGCGGGCGCAACGCATCCGAGAACGCATCCTCTCGGCGGGCAAAATTTCGATGGACACCATGAACGACATTCAGGCCGACACGCTCTCGATCATCGCCCGAGAACTCGTGCCGGGATTGCTCGAGTTGCCCGCGAAATCCGACGCGGCAAAACGTTTGCAAACTGCGGTGCGCGGCTGGGATTTGAAGGCCAGTTTGCGATCCACCGGTCCGACCGCCTTCGCCTTTTACTACCGCGAACTCCTGCGCGTCCTCGAGGATGAAATCGGCAAGAAGTACCACAACGTCCCATTGTTCATCACCAAGGCGTTCACGCAGGGCAGCAAATACTGCGATGACACGCGCACGGTTGCCACCGAAACCTGCGCGATCTTCATGGCCCAAGCGCTCGAGAAAGGCTCGGCGGCACTCGAGGCGAAACTTGGATCGGACCCGAACGCTTGGCAGTGGGAACGGATTCACCGCACGAATTTCAAAGCGATTCTCGGCGCGGCACCTGTTGTTGGTGGCCTGTTTGAACGCAGCATCGCCAACAACGGCAGCACCTTCACGGTCAACGTCGCCGGGTACAACCAGGATACTTTCATTCAAACCGCCGGTCCGAGCTATCGCGGATTGTTCGATTTTGCGAACCTCGACTCGAGCCGTTACATGCACACGCTCGGGCAATCCGGCGATGCGTTTTCCAAACACTTTGATGATTTCTTACCGCTCTGGCGCGATGTCAAAACCATTCCGATGAGCCGCCTCGAGAAGGATTGGGGCGCGACAGAAGTGCAAACGATCAAGCCGTAAGAAGCCTGTCAAAGGCAGTGTTTTGCGTATGGGCGACCCTTGTGGTCGCCTTTGCCAGAAACACAATTGCGTCAAGAGAAATCTCGAGATTCCAAGCTCGAGCAGTTTGACTTTGCTCAAGGACAGGCACGATTTGCACGCCCTCAAGGTCATGACTGAAGTGACGCAGCCTAAATCCAAGCGGTTCCTCGATCACTCCAAATCTCGATTGCAAGATACGCAGTGGTCGGAAAATCTAAATCCGAATTTCTCATCGCTCGAGTAAGACCAAGGGCTATCTCATTGAGTTGAAACCAACCATATTGCCCTCGGTGTCTTGACACAGGCTCACCCAACCGAATTGTCCAATGGAGAACTTTGGCCTGACTATTTTGCCTCCAGCGGCAACAACTCGAGATTCCCCTACTGAGCAGTCTTCTACACTGAAATACAGCGTCGTGCCGCCGATCCCAGGACTCGAATGCTCCGACTTCACCAGGGCACCAGATGCACCATATGAAGTCACATCTCCAGGGAAGCTCATCATCTGTGTTTCACCTGTCGGATCACCCATTCTTTCGAGTTTTTGCTTGAGTACACCCTCGTAAAAGGTGACAGCCCGTTCCATGTCATTGACATAGAGGTCAAACCATCCAATCGCATTTGCCATATTGTTTTCCTCCTTTTGCTTTTAATCTTCACCGAGTGTAGCCAGTCGTCTGTTTTGCGTCTTGTATAAATCAGACATCAAACTTGTCGGCGTACCTGGCGGGCGTGTAGCCTGTGATTTTGCGGAACGAGTGAATAAAGTGCGATTGGTCGGAGTACGACTCCAAATAGTGCTGTTTAAATGACTGTTGCAATCGCAGCACTTTGAGCAGGTCGTGTGGCGAAAACCCTGTCGTTTTTTTGAGCGTTCGTTGCAGTTGGCGAGGCGAAATGCCCGTGATGGCGGCCATGTCAGCCACAGTATGAATGTCATCAAGGTTTGTCAGTAGTTTTTCGGTGACAACGTTGGCGACCACCAACTTCTCGTCAATCAGTCGCTGCACCAGATCTGACATCACTGGCTGTTTGGCGAGGAAGTCCAATGTGGCAAGTGCGTTGCTCGTTTCAATCAGCGGCAAATGACCCAAGTAGGGTGTCCCGACAAAGTTATCGACAATCTCTTCCGGGCTACCTTGCCATACGCCCGGAAAAAACTGGATACCGACATAGTGAAACGTCCTGCCAAGATTCAGCACCTCGAACGTGGTGCGCAGTGCCGTAACCCCTGCGATGTTCGTGTCTGCTTGGTTGAATAAAATGTTCACGCAGGCATCGGGCAAAGCATGAAGACAAAAATCGTCTGGTAGCGCACGATCTGTTTTGAGTTCCCAAAAACAATGGACCAATCCAGACAAATGACTCGGTGGCTTCGCCTCTGTGTATCGTACTGACCGTACCGTTTTTTCGATGCCATCTCGGATGGGGCTGTACATATCATGTTTTACAACATTTGATGCGCTGCTAAACCATGCTCGAGCAGTTTGACTTTGGTCAAGGACATTGCTGAATCGCACCCCCATACTCGAGGCCATGAAGAACTTTGCAGTGATTACCCAAGCGTGTATCGGAACCAAAGATTCTGCCTGTGTGGATGTCTGTCCATGCGATTGCATTTACGAGGGTGACGATCAATTTTTCGTTCACCCAGACGAATGTATCTGGTGTGGCGCGTGTGTTGTGGCCTGCCCGGTTGGAGCAATTTTCATGCAGGATGATTTGCCAACCGAGTTTGTCGGCTTCATTCAGAAGGCTCGAGATCATTTTCAACGATAGTTTCTGATGCTCGAGTCTGCGCTGTCCTTGCTGCGATTGTCGGCCTTGACCCGAGACGCGCCGGATTCTGTTTTGCAGGATTTGGCGGCAAGCTCGAGGTTTTTGGATGTGCAGGCTGGTCAAGTGTTGTTCCTCGAGCACGAGCTTGCCGAAACGATTTTTGTGCTCGAGTCGGGTTACGCGAAACTTTTCAAGTTCAGCCCGGTTCATGCTCGAGAGTTGACGGTTGGCGTGTTTGGTTCACGTGAGGCATTGGGGAGTCTGGCGGTACTGCTCAGCCCATCGCGCTATCAGGCATCATGTTCAATGCTCGAGGCTGGGCGCGTGCTGTGTGTATCGAGCTATGCGTTTCGTGATGTGCTCGGGCGTTCACCGCAATTCTCGTGGGCGGTGTTGGCGCATGTGGCGCAACGCCAATCGGTGTTGCTCGAGCGTTTTGGCATGTTGTTCTTCACGGCGATTGGTGAACGCTTGGCCCGCTACTTGCTTGAGCATCAAAGCCCAGATGGTTTCATGCTGCCCAGCAATTCCGAACTCGCGTCTTTGCTGGGCACGGTTCCAGAATTGGTCAGCCGAAAACTCGGCGAATTCTACCGTCAAGGTTGGATTCGGCTCGAGCGTCGTCGCGTCTGGATTGTGCAACCTGAATTGCTCGAGCAGCGTGCTTAGCCCAAATCCCGCTGTTCGAGCCGAAATTCTGTATCGGTAGTGCGAATTCAGCCCAATTCTCAATGTTATTCTGCACTCATGAACGCCGAACGCCTGCCTTTCCTCAAAGCCCTGCTCGAAGCGCCCGGTCCGAGCGGGTTTGAGGGCCGTGCCGCCAAAGTCTGGGCGGATGAGGCGGCAGGTTTCTCGAGCGTGACCACGGATTATCACGGCAACGTTTACGCG
>JANOWZ010000062.1:0-7285 GCA_031418155.1 Deinococcales bacterium | reverse complement strand
GACCAGATTGCGATTTTTTGCGAATTTTGATCTACATTATAGTTTTGTGAAGCATGGATTCATGAGAAATTTTGCAGTGATTTCACATCTTTCTATCACCTCACTCCTCTAACCTTTGTCGAAGTGTTCCAGAGGCGCGAGTGCGAACGCCCCCCTCTGAGCGAAGATGTCTGACCCAGTTTGGAACGAAACTCGCCAGAAGGTCTAAAACAGATCAAGCCGACAGGCTCGAGACGAACCCGAACAGATCAAGACGCACCCAAGCCGATCCTCAAGACGCATCATCACGCATCGGCGAAAACGACGGATCTCAGAAACCATCATCAGGTCATCTGAACTGTGCTTCATTGCTGGATTCTTCCAGCCACCCAACCCCTGCCACACCGGCCCCCGGAGGTGAAACAAACTGAACGCTTCATTTATCGCTCGAGTCTTGCTGCTCGCCATAGCCCTGCTGCTTTCACGGGCCCTGGCGCAAACCCAGGACGAAACGCCAGACGGAGCACTGCTGACCCCACCGGCAGCGACCCAAACCGAACCCGAAGCTTTCCCAACCGATCCGGCTGTTGGCTTCCCATCCGAGCCGACCACGCCACTCGCAACACCATCCGAGCCGACACCAGCACCAACGCCCGAGCCGCCAGCGCCACTGCCGGTCGAACCACCTCAGGTGAACGTCCCCCGACCACCGATGGTGCCTGCGCAACCGCAAGGCGATCAACCGCAGGTCGATCAGCCGCAAACCAACGAATCGCAAGCCGATCAGCCACCAAGCCGTCAAGTACCGAACGTTGAAACACCAATCCGTCCAAAACCGGTCAAATCGGCACCGGCAGTGACCACGCCAGCACCCAAACAGGCCCCTGCCCTCAAACCGGCGGCCAAACCGACCGTCACGGTCAAACCTGCCACGAAACCTGCTGTAAAGCCCACTGCCAAACCCGCACTGGCCCGTCCAAAAGCCAGCGGCAGAAGCCTGGTTGTGCGTTCAACCGCGTACAACTCCATGCCTGGTCAAACCGATGCCAGCCCATTCAAAACCGCCACCGGAGCCCGCACCCGATTCGGTATTGTCGCGCTGTCCCGAGACCTGCTGCGCAGCATCCCTTACGGCTCGAGGATCGTGCTCGAGGACATGGGAAGCTGGTCCAACGGCTCTGGGCGCGGCAAGTACAACGCGATGCTTTCCAAAATGATTTTCGTGGTCGAAGACACCATGCACCCGCGCAAAAAGGGCACGGTCGATGTCTGGTTCCCGGCACGACGCCAAGCGATCCAATGGGGCGCTCGCAAACTGCGCATTCGAGTCGTACAACTCGGCAGGTGAAACACAACACGACCCCGAGCGTCCCGCAGTGATTCAAACTGCGGGACGCTTTTTGGCTCGAGGTTGTTCATCTCGGCACCAATACAGCAATTTCACAAATGCTTTGGAATCAAAGTATTTGGCGAGCCATGCGAGTGGAAACGACAGCGGTTGAGGAAAAATGAGCGAATTTTGCCCGCAAAATTCCGAATCATTCCGAAAACCGCTGTAAAACGCACGCCCAAAGTCGGGCCGCGAATGTAAGGCGCACTACGCCGGTTACGCCAGCCCAGACACAGACCCGCCATCAGATCGCGTGATACAACCTGTGCGTACCAGGTTAACTCGAGCCAGATTGACTCGAGAGATCCTGGGCTGAATCGTTGAGGAGATCACATGACTGCCGTTGCCACAAAAACCGTCGCAGAACTCGCTTTGAACCGCCGCAGCATTCGCAAGTACGCGCCCACGCCCGTCCCACAAAACGATGTGCGTCGCATCCTCGAGATTGCGCGTTCCGCACCGACCGCTTTCAACACGCAACCGACCCGTTTTGTGGTCGTGCAAGACCCGGAATTGAAAACGCAATTGCAGGCCGCCGCATTTGGTCAACCACAGGTCGGAAGCGCCCCCGCCGTGATCGTGATCGTCTCCGATTTCGAGAACGTGCTCGAGACGGCAGGTGAAACCGCGCACCCAGCCTTGGGCGCAGAAGGGCTCGAGAAGCAGGTTGGCACGCTGCAAAACAGCTTTGGTTCGCAAACTGTTGAAGGGCGCGGCACGTGGGGCAACACGCAAGCGAACATCGCCTTCGGGTACTTGCTGCTGGCGATTGAATCGATGGGCTACAGCAGTTCACCGATGCTGGGCTTCAATCCGCAGGCCGTCAAAGAACTGCTCGGATTGCCAGCGCACGTGACGATCACCGGGTTGTTGCCGTTCGGTAAGGCCGCCGAAGAGGGTCGCCCTCAACACCGGCATTCCGTGGACCGCATCACGACCTGGAAGTAAGCCATTCGACGGTAAGCTGTCACGAATGAACGACAGAAGAAAGAGCAAGGTAAAAAGAGAAAAGTGGGAAGAGGAGCGTCAATCCTCGAGCCGCTTTTCTCGTTGCTCTTGTACGGCATGAAACTGCTCTTTGTCTCCAACGGTCACGGCGAGGACGCGATAGGTGGGCGGCTCGCACAAGAATTTCGCAGGCTCGCGCCAAACCTCGAGCTTGCCGCCGTACCGATTGTCGGGCGCGGAATGCCATACGAACGCGCCGGAATTCCGGTGCTCGGACCGCGTTGGGAATTGCCATCGGGTGGCTTCACGTTCACCAGCCTCGAGTTGCTGCTGGGCGATTGGCGCGATGGGATGTATCAGAAAACGCACGAGCAACATTGGGCGGTGCGCAACGCGAACGCGGATGCGGTGCTGGTGGTTGGAGATGTGTACGCGCTGTGGGTGACGTTCGGTTTCGCGTTTAAAAACCAGAAAAAACCTCGGGTCTTTCAGGTGCAACCGCTGGTCAGCCGTTCGTACCAGGACCACATGACCGCGCAGGACCGGCTCGAGCGGGCGAACCGCGTGACCGTGGACAGTTTCACCGCGCCGGACCGATGGTTCATGAAACGGGTGGAAAAAATTTGGGCCAGGGATGCACGCACGAGCGACTGGTTGCACGAACTCGGCTTGCCGCAGGCAGATTTTGCGGGCAACATCATGATGGATTTGCTCGAGCCGGAATGCGATTTGACACCGGTGTTGGACGGGCGGCCCGTGTTGGCGCTGCTGCCAGGAACGCGAGACGATTACCGTGAAAGCTTGCCCAGAATGCTCGAGGTTGTGGCGCAATTGCCTGAGGTTCAGGCGTTTTCTGCATTCCCTGGAGATTTGAACCGACTCGAGTTGCCACCGGGTTGGACTTGGACGGAACCAAGCTTGCTCGAGCGTGAAGCCAGCGCGGAACGGACAGCCGTTCACAGTCAAACTCGCGTACCCGTTCTGCGAAATGGGTTCGCGGCCCTCCTGCACACCTCACAGGCCGCGCTCGGCACGGCAGGCACGGCGAACGAACAGGCGGTTGGCTTGGGCAAACCGACCGTGGCATTCCCAACGAACGGGCCGCAATTCACGGGCAGTTTCGCTCGGGCACAAAAACGTTTGCTCGGCGATGGCCTGATCCTGATGGCGAACGACACCGATCAAATCGTGAGCGGCGTGCGACAGGTGCTCACGCCTGAAGCTCGAGATGCGGCGAAACGGGCTGGACTCGAGCGAATGGGGGTTTCGGGCGGCGCGAACAAGATTGTGCTCGAGGTGCTAGCCAAGCTTGGATTGATGCGCTGAAACCAGATTGTAGGGCGTGCGTCATACCAGACCAGCCTTCAGAATCCTCATTGACAATGGTCTCGAGATGAACCGCCGTATCGTCGTGACGTTCCTGGTCGGACTGACTTTTGCCACGCTCAGCAGCATTCCACCGCAAGCCAACTCGGGCCAGATTCCCATCTGTGCTGAGGCCAGCAAAGGCAGCCTGGTCCCACTGGCCGGACTGAACAACTGGTTGTTCCTCGATTCCGAATTTCACAGCAACCCGTTCGCCACGGACAATCAACTCGAACCGATCAAACGCCTCAACGATGCGCTCTGGGATCGCGGGATCAAACTGATCGCCATTCCCATTCCCAGCCGTCCCGCCGTGATTGGCGAGCACTTCGACCTCAACAACCCGAACCAAGCAAAATACGACCTGGCCCAAAGCCGCGCCGGGTACAACGATGCCGTCAAAGCATTCCGCCGCAACCAGATCAGCACCGTCAACGTGCTCGAGGCGATGCGCGAATACATCAACAAGGGCGGCAAAGACAACCTGTTTTTCAGCCGCGACTTTCATTGGACACCCGCTGGTGCTCGAGTTGCGGCGCAAGCGACCGCCAAAGAGGTCAAAGCCTGGAGCATGTTCTATGCGCTGCTGCCAAAAGTCGATTACGTCAACCAACCGACCCGAATGTACGAATTCAAAGGCAACATTTCTGGAATTCTCGAGGAACTCTGCAAAGGCACGACATTGCCACCCGAACTTGCGCAAGGGTTCACACCGGTCCGTCAAGGCAAAGCCAACCTGTTCAGCAACGAACGCATTGAGGTTACACTGACCGCCTCGAGCTTCGGCGCTTCAGCGTTCGAGCCGAACCAACTCGATTTCAACCTGACCGGATTTTTAGAGCAATACCTGAAAACCAATGTCCTCAACGCCGGAATCGCCGGTGGCGGCTACGATGCCTCACTCGAGGCTTACCTGATGGGACCAGAGTACGCACGTCAAAAACCCAAATTCTTGCTTTACGAATTTCGTGCCTTGCCGATCAGTTACGCACTGTCCTCGTTTCGTCGAATCACACCCGGCGTGTACGGCCCGTGTTCGCCCAGCAAAGCCGTGTTCAACGGCTCGAGCCTGCGTTTCACGAACGGTCCAAGCATCACGGTCCTGAACATTCCGGCTAGCGTGGGCATCAAAGGTTCCTCCAAATACCTGTTTTTTCGCCTGAGCGATCCGAAGCTCACGCATTTCAACGCCTTTTTCACCTATGACAATGGGCAAGTCGAGGTCGTAGCGGTTGAACGCAACGACCGCTACGAAAACGATGGACGGTTTTTGCTCGAGTTGAACGACAAGTACAACGGAAACCTGATTCGTTTCTCGATTGGCACGGACACGCCGACAACGGGCAAAGTCACCGCTCGGGTCTGTGTCGTGCCGACCAGCAGCAAGTGAAAAACAGAGGAAAGTCGAAAACAGAGGAAAGTCGAAAACAAGAAAAGTAAAACCTCGAGTTGCTGATGTTGCTCTTCTTTTCCCCTGCCGTTAAGTCAGGATTTTCTCGAATGTGATCCAATCTGGCTTGAGTTCAAAGCCCAATCGCTCTCGAGCAAACGCACGTGAACAACGTGGCTTAGGTCAGATTCAACCGTGCAAAGCCCCCAACATCTTGCGGGCTGTTCGCGCTTCTTGCTCACAAGACAGCACCTTCTTGACCCTGAAAGCAGCACCTAGCGGGCTTGGGTCGCTTCGGGCTGTTCGCGCTTCACGCTAGTGCAGCGTGAGGCATTCGTGACAGGCCCTGTGCAAACATGAGAACGTCACGGAATGGCGAGAATTTCCTTTCCCGAACGCAAAAGTCTGCGAAGATGAAGATGGACACTCGAACCAACACCAACAACCTCGCTCGAGCCTCTAACCCCAACCCTCAACCTCAGAACCCAGAACGACCACATGACACATGACCCATCACCCCCGCACAGCATTGATCGTTGAAGACGATCCCGCCACCAGAAAACTCCTCTCGATTGTGCTCGAACGCGAGGGGCTTGCTGTTGTGGCACTCGAGGCGGTGCCGGAGGCGTTCAAATGGCTCGAGCAGCACTGCCCGATCCTGGCGGTCCTCGATGTGAACCTGCCCGGAGGCACGGGCTTTGAGATTGTGCAATTGATTCATGACCTCTACGGCGCCAGGGCCGTTCCGCCGGTGGTCTTTGTGGTTTCCGGGTTGCGCCAAGAACACAATGTCCTGCACGGATTGCGCCTCGGGGTGGCCGAATACTTGACCAAACCGTTCAGCCCGCTCGAGTTGATTGCACGTGTGCGCCGACACCTGCCGGACGCTGAGGAATTCACCAACGTCCTGGATGCCAACCTGAACGCCTCAACCGAGGATGACGACCTGACCGGTCTCGAACTGGATCTTGATGCCAATGATGACCTCGAATTGGCCGACCACGGACCGATTGTACGGAAGCTCGCATGAACGGCGGCCCGATTGCACTCGCCGCCTACGCGCTCGCCGCGTTCGTGATCTTCGTGGCCGAAAGCGCCCTGATGCTCGGGCTGGGCCTGGTCTTCATGGAACGCCGTTCGGGACGATGGGCGGCAGAACTCGCACTCAACGGCGTGATCGCTGGCCTGATGCTGACCGGAATGCTGCTGCTCGCCACGCTGTTCATTCAGACGATGATGCAATTCATCCGCCTGAAATCTGACCTGACCCGCACGCAACGTGAGGAACGCTGGACCGAAATTTGGTTGTCCCTGATCTGGAGCGAAGGTCCGAACGAACCCATTCTGGACGGACGCAGACCCACCCAAGACCCTGCCGCTCGAGATGCGCTTTTGAGTTTGCGCGAAAACATGGCCGGACTCGAGGGGACGCAGGCCTCGCACCTGTACAACACCAGCGGCCTGCTCGACCAGGACTTGCGTGAACTTGACGTGCGATCCAGCGACCGGCGCGTTGCCGCACTCGAGCGCCTGTCGCTCGCCCGTCACCCACGGTCTTTGTACGCGCTTGAACGCATGTGCCGTGACCGTGACCCAGAAATTGCCCGCTTCGCGCTGCTCGCAATGGCCCGCGTTTCCGCCCGCGTGCGCCAACCCGCCCGAGCCCTCGTGACCCGCTTCGTGTCCCGCCTTGGACGCATGGAACTCGGTGAAGGCAGCGTCCAACAATGCATCGTGCTTTTGGAAAGCAACGCCGGACCAGTCCTGGAAAGCATCCTCGAGCCAGGATCGCACCACCCACGCATTCGCGCCGCACTCGAGGCGCTCGGGCACGTGCGACAGATTGAACTGATCGGCCTGACCCTGCCTTGGCTCGCCAGCAACGACATGAGCATCCGTTCGAGCGCACTGCGGGCCATTGCCCGGATCGGTTTCGTGCCAATAGAGGGCGAAGACCTGGTGCGCAACGCCATGCTCGACCCGGAATGGCCCGTGCGGGCACAGGCCGTGCTTGCCAGCGTTTGCCTGACCGACCGTGCCAGCGAAGTCCGCATCCTCGAGTTGCTCGGCGATCCGAACTGGTGGGTGCGTCACAACTCCGGTGTCGCCCTCGCCGGACGCGGAAAACGCGGTCGCGCCCTGCTACAACAGGCCGCCGAACTGCACCCGGACCGTTTCGCTCGAGACACCGCCCGTCAAGCCCTGCTCGAGAA
>JANOWZ010000061.1:0-4254 GCA_031418155.1 Deinococcales bacterium | reverse complement strand
TCATCGCGCCACCTCGAGTTTGAGGGATGGCCACACCCGAAGTCTGGGCATGCACAAATTCTAATGGATCATCGTGTTTTCAGGCTCGAGCAAGTGGTGTGATCGATCTGTTCATGGACGGCTCACCTCGAGCACCATCTGCTGAACAGTGGTCAGGAGTGAACTGAAATCTGCGATCAGCGAATTCTGGTACTCACCAACATTGCGCAGGCGAACGTTTAAGGCAACCGGTGTCTCGCCCGGAACTGCGTTTCGCGCCGTGACCTTGTAGCGTCCGACAGGCACATCACGAATCGCTTCACCATCAGCGGTGTGAACCAACTTGCCGGTGATCTTGCGCCCCGCGCTGCCATCGACCAGCGCACCAACCGGCTCGAGGGTCAACTCAACCTGCTTGAGCGACAAATCCGGTTGGAAAAAATCGGCGTAAGCGATCACCATGCTGCCGTAGTGACCGCCGTCGGGTCGTTCGCCGGTCAGCTTCCAAGTAAAACTGCGGATCGCACCACTCGAGCCCGTAAACGGATCATCACTGTTCGGCGCGAGGTCAAAGCCGAACGTTTTGCCGTTGAATTTCCTCTCGAGTTGCGCGGTTGCATGCCAGCTTCCGGCAGGTTGACGAACCTCGATTCGATACCGTCCATTGGCATCGGTCACGCCAATCGCATTGGTGTTGTAGTACAACGTGTGACCGGCAAAGACCTTGACCCCCGCGAGCGGTTTGCCTTGCGTATCGGTGACGAGCCCTTTCATGATGCCCGCTTCGATGCTCGAGCCAGATTGATCAACGGGTGGGTTGTTCGTGGAGTTGGGGTTCGGGGAGCCTGCGTCACTTGTGCTGGGGCAGGCCATCAGTGAAAGTGCGAGAAGTGCGGAAAGTGCGATGTGAATGTTTTTCATGGGTGGTTCCTCCTTTGACCCCCTCAGGGTAGGGACTGGCCCGTGACGAGGCTGTGACCAGCTCGAGGCGAGAGAAAAGTCTCGAGAACCGATTCCAGCCAGTTCTCGAGATCCATGGATTTTCCTGAGATTATTTGCTTGAGTGCTCGAGGTTCAAATCATCAGTTGATCGGCTTGAAGGCACTGAAGACAAACCGGTACGCATTCGCTTTCGCATCAAAAACTGCATCGAATTTCGTTGGATATTGCGTCGCCTTGCCGAGGTTCGAGGGTACGGGAACCGGCAAGCTGAAGCTCGTTTTCTTCTCGAGCATCGCTTTGGTCACCATCGGCTCGATGAAGTTGAATGTCCCACCGTAATACCCGCCCAGCATCACCGAATCGAACAAGCCATCGACGAACTGACCTGGCGCTTTGAACTCGGTCAGAGGTGCGCTGTGAAAACCCATCAGCGGCACACAAGAATCTTTGGCGGGCGCATTCGGTGGCACGGTCGGCAACCAGCCTGGCGCAATCGTGTTCGGATTCTCGAGCGTCAAATTTTTGCAATCAATCGCTGCCGCCTGTTTGGGTTCAATGGTGAAGAAGTGAAAATCCCAGTGCGGCGTGTTGTAACGACCTTCAGGTTCGTGACCCATCGGATTCCAGAACAGCCCGGCGTGATTGAGGAACGTGGTTTTGCGCACCACCTCGGGAAACTCAAGCACCGCATCGGCTTTCATCGGGCCGGACATTTCCATCGTCTTGGGTGCGTTTTCGATCACGCCCATTGGCACGGTGATGCTCGCCTCGAGCACACCTCCGTTTGCATCCAGTTTCGCTTCACTGGTGGTGGTGCCACCGAATAAATTGACTTGCGGATTTTGACTCGAGGATTGCGCTCGAGAGATCGTGATGGCGAGTGGCACGGCAACGATGGTGAGTCCAGCGGTCAGGATCAAGCTGCGTGTGTTCATCGGGGTTCTCCTTTGCTCGAGGTTTTCGAGCCGTTCAACGAGAGGGCTTCGGGTTGGATTTCGCCGTGTTACTCCGTGTGATCCACCATCCAGATTTGTGGCTCGAGTTTGCGTGACTGCGGTCCGTCGCAGAGGTTGGTAGCAATTGCGGTCGCGGGCGATTGGTGCCGATCAAGGTTCGTGTTCATGCGATCACTCCTGTCTCGAATTACGGCTTCAGGGCTGGCCGACGTACAGAAAAGTCCGGGTCGTTCCATTGCCAAAATCTCCTCCGCACGAACACGAGTCGGGAGCAAACCCAAGGCCCGACTGCGCCCCCAAACTCGAGTCTTTCGGACCCACCTCGAGCGTCGATGGCACACCGCTGGGCGTGGTCTGGGATGCCGTCACGGTGTACGTGCCGACGGGAATGTTTTCGACGAAATGGTTGTTGTCCCAATCCAACACTCGGGTGATCGTTTTGCCTGTGCTGCCATCGGCGAGAGCTCCGTTCGGCACCAACGTCACCTCAACCTTCAGGTCTTTGCTGTTCATCCAATCGCTGTCCTTGCGGAACACCGGCATCAATCGAATCTGACCGCCAAAGAAGGTGTCGTTGCCACGATCTGGGATCACACCCTCGAGCTTCCAGCGGAAATTGCGCACCGCGCCATCACGTGGGTAGACCGGATCGTAATCGCCAATCGCGTCGTGACCGAGGCGCAAGCAATGGCGTTTACCGCTGACCTCGGGTTGCGCCCAGGCGTACACCTTGTACGGACGGTCTGGCAGACTCTTGACCAGGTAACGGCCCTGCGCGTCGGTGTGCGCCGTGACCAGGCCACCAGTGACAGCGGGATACACCCAGATCAGCGCCCCAGCAATCGGCTTCCCTCGAACATCGAGCGCTTGACCAGAGATCGTGTTCTTGCCCGCGCCAGCCTCGACATTGCCGCCCGAGTTGCCAGGGTTCCCTTGCGTGCCGGGAACGCCCTCGGCGGCAGGACAGGCGGTGAAAAGGGCGGCAGCGAACAGCAGCGAAACAATTCGTGTGTTGATCATGTTGGGGTTGAACATCTTGGCCTCCGTGACTTTGCCTCTTGGCTCAGTGGCGTCACGGTACGGGCGTGGGTGTGACCAGGTTGTGACCGGAGTGGTTCCGCCGAAAGAAACACACTTTCTTGGATTTCTCGTAAAATTGCTGAACGAGGAACCCATGACCCATCACCTGCACCTGCTCGGCACACCCACCCTCGAGTCGCAACGCCTTGAGCGCAAGACGGCGGCGGTGCTCGCGTATTTGGCGCTGGAGGGGCAAACGCACAAGTACAAACTCTCAGGTTGGCTCTGGCCGGATTCTGGAGAGACCGCAGCCCGCAACAACATGCGTCAACTCTTGCGCCGCTTGCGGGTCGCAGCGGGCAAGGTTGTGCTCGGCGAGGACTTGATCGAATTGCACAGCGAGGTGGATGTCGATGTGCAGCACCTCTCGAGTTTGCAAAATCCATCGCTCGAGCTTTTGAAGCGTGATGAAGAACTGCTGGCCGGACTCGAATATGACGATGCACCAGATTTCGATGAATGGCTTTTGGGCGTGCGCGAGGAATTGAAATCGCAACGTTCACGGGCCGCACAGGTTGAGGCAGATCGGCTCGAGAAATCGGGGCAGTTGAAGCGGGCGCTCGAGTTCGTGCTGTTCAGAATCAAACTCGAGGTGCTGTCCGAAGAGGCGTACCGGCAGGTGGCACGGTTGCATTACTTGCTGGCTGATCGAGGTGCAGCCCTCGCCACGCTCGAGCGTTGCCAGACTGTTTTGCGCGATGAACTTGGGGTTGAACCATTGCCGGAAACGCTCGAGTTGCTGGGCTTGATCGAACGCGGCACACTGCTCGCCGGAGCAGCGCCGAAACCCAACGAAACTGTCCTGCCCACCGCCATCCTGCGACCACCCGTGCTGGCAGGCCGCGAACGCGAATGGGCCTCGATGGAAGGAGCCTGGGAACGCGGGCAAATCATCTACCTCGAAGGTGAACCCGGCGCGGGCAAAACCCGATTGGCCCTCGATTTCGCCTCCAGTAAGGGAGATGTTTTTCACTTTCAGGCGCGACCCGGTGATGTCGGCATTCCATTGGCGAGCATGGCCAGGGGCGTGCGTCAAATGATCGAGCAGGAACCAGCGATTCTCGAGCGCATTCCGAAATGGGCGCACCGCGAACTGGCGCGGTTGCTGCCAGAATTCAGCCATGATGAGGCACTGCCGCCACTCGCTTCCGAGGCGGAAAAATTGCGCTTCAATGATGCCCTCGGTGAAGTCACATTGGCCCATGCCCGGTTCATCACCGTGGCAGACGACGTGCAATTCTCGGACTTGGCCTCAAGCGAAGCCAACGGCTACCTGATGTCCAAATTTGCCGGTGGT
>JANOWZ010000060.1:0-7985 GCA_031418155.1 Deinococcales bacterium | reverse complement strand
CATGAATTCGATTCCAGCGTGTATCGTCGTTCATTTGATCCTCGTTTCTGGCTGGCGCGAACTGGCCTGACTGCTGTTGCAAACCCGGATGACCTCTTCGGGCGCGACGATCATCTCGCGTCGTAAATCCTGCATGGCTGTTGCGAGTGCTTGGGTTGAACCCATTGGAATCTCGAGGTGGTCAAAACCGATTCGGGCGTGCAAGATCGTGCCGTTCGAGGTCAAGGCCAAACTCGAGTAGGCGTGTTTGATGTTCGTCATGTGAAAGCCGGTGTTCATTGGAACCCTTTCTGCTCTGGAAAGTGGCACAGAAGTACCTGCCCACCTCGAGCCAAAAAAGCGCGTCGGATGATTCATGGCTCGAGCGATGGTGTTCTGGTCGGGCGCACCGTCCCGATGGCTGTTGAACGGTGCGCCCATTGGGGTTTTACGGGGTCAAGTATTCGATGGTCAGTGTCGGATCTTCCTTGTAATTGTCCTTGTAATAGATTCCGTGATCGCCGTCGCCCTTGGCTGGCTTGTTGTTCGCAAACCGCAACCGGTATTGCGAATGGTAGCCACGGGTCGAGCGTTCGGCCCAGTCTGTTTGCAGGTAGGTCGTGACATCGACCGGGCCATCGACCGGTTCTGGCGGGCCTCGAAAATCGAACCGGCACACGGCGGGACAATCGAGCGAGGGCAGATCGAAGTCGCTCGAGTCCAACTTCAGGCCGTAATCCATGCGTTGCAGGGCCAGATTGCCCAGGTGTTCTGGAAGAAACGGCTGACCGGTTTGGCGTGTTTTCTTGAGCTTCAGGGTCGCCTTGCTGATCTGGGCGGTTTCGGGCAGCACGCCGTCGAGGTTGAACCCGATGAACGCCCGTGTAACGAATGTGGAACCGCCGTTGCTACTGAACCCAGGGACGAGATAAGAAACCACTTCGTTTCTACAACCGAATTCGTAACATTGCCGTTTGATACTATCGGTCATGTTCGGGTCCACCGGAATGGTCGAGGTCAAGCGTTGCAGCACCCGGAACCCATCCGCCACCGCCTGCAACAACCTCGAGCCACCCGCGTCCATCGCCGTCGGAGCCACATACCAGGTGACAATCGTGCCATCCCCGTACTTCTCGCTCGGCACGAAACTGTACCCAAACCCGCCCTGAGACGACGTGAACGCCTCGACCCTCGAGAGTTGCAACGGCCTGGTCTGCGTGCCATCCCTCGAGTTGACCGTTCCCGAGAACGCGGTCTTTAAACTGTCCGTGTTCATCGGTTTGGAGAACACCACGCTGATGTACGCCCCGTCGGGAATGCCTATGGCGCTCGTCGGTGGCGTGTAACGCAACGGCATGGGCGCGGTCGCCGTCGTGAAGCTGACTTCGGTTGGCTCGAGGTTGCGATTGCTGGTGTCCTTGCCCTCGAGCCGCAGCGCGTATTTGCTTTGTTGCTCGAGTGTGCGCGTGGGTTTGAACGTCACGGTTTTGTCGCCGTCGCTCCACGATCCAACCCCGAGCAATGTTGCCAGATCCGTATTGCATTTCTCATCGGTGAAGTTCGCGCATTTGACCTTGAACGAATCGCGTTTCATTCCTTTGCTGAGCGTGAATGAGATCACCTCGAGTCCCGTACCCACATCGGTCGCCCCATTCTTCGGCACGCTCGAGACGAGTTTCACGGGTGGTTTGGCTTTCGGTGTGGCATTGACCTGATTGGAGGTTTTGGATTTGTTGCCAGACCGGTCCTCGGCGATCAGCACGAAATAGTAGGTGGTGTCACCGGTCAAACCGGTGATGGTTTTGCTCGAGCCGGGTTTGCTGATGAACGTCTTCAGGTTCAGGTTGTTGATGCTCGTGCCGTACCGAATCGTGTAGCCTTTCAAGTCGGATTCGGTGTTCGCCTTCCAGGAGAGTTTGACCTGTTCCTCTTCGGACACGGCGTTCAATCCTTGCGGTGTGCTCGGTGCGGTCGTGTCTTTGAGGGCACTGGTTTTGAACTGGTACATGCTCGAGCCAGCGAGGACATTCCCGGCCAAGTCCTTGCCGCTGACATTGACCTTGTAGCTGGTTTCGGGCGCAAAATCGGCAGTCGGCACGAACTCAATCACGTCCTCGGATTTCCATTCACCGGCATTCAACGCAATGTTCGGCTCGAGCGTGACACTGACGGTTTCTGATTTCATCGGTTCGGAGAAATTGACCAGAATGCTCGAGTTGATGGCGGCATCGTTGCTTTCAGGTTGACTCAGGGTGATGGTGGGTGCGGTCGTGTCCGGTGCGTCTGGCGTGCCAGGATCGGATGGTCCGGGATCGGTCACGGGTGGTGGCGTGCTCGGGTCTGGTGTTGTTCCAGTTCCGGTGGGTGCGGCTGGATTGCAGGCGAGCAAACTCGAGATGAGCAGGGCTGTGAGCAGGGACTTGCGCATAAAGACCTCCTTCTTGGTCTGAGTGCAAGTTTTCACCCACCCCGGTCAAAAAGGGATCAAAACACAGTGTCAAAATATTGACAACCTCGAGTTCAAGTTGTGGTTCACGAATCGATCAGGTTTTCGGCAAACCAAACACAAACTCCTCGAACGAACCTGCCACCTCGAGATCGAGCAGGCGATCACGGTGTTCTTCAAACAGTTTCTTGGCGAGTGCAACCTGGTCGTTGCGGCACAACGCCAGCAGGCCGAGGCGCAGCACTTCGGGATCGAAGCTTTCCAACTCGAGCAGCATTTGCGCGAGCCCTGCGGCTTTGCCAGTGTCGGTTTCGAGCAAGTCCTGCACCCTCGAGCGCAAAGCCAGCACCAGCGCGTCGCGCACGCCGGGATGCCAGCCGTCACCGAGGCGTTCCAGGTACGGGCCGCGCCAGAGTTCGTCGTTTCCGGTCAGCAAGAACTCTTCGGCATCGCTCGAGATTGCGCCGAGCGCATACCCGTCGGTGGTCGAAAGGATGCTTTCGTTTCCCAGATTTGAGCGGATCAGGTAAACCTGTTGGCGCAGGGTGTTTTTGGAGTCGTCCACCATCTGATGCGGGTAGAACGTTTCGAGCAGTTCTGCGAGCGTGACTTCCGAGTGTCCAGCGATGCGGGCCTCGAGCAGGTAGACCAGGATTTCCAGGCGTTTGCGGGCGCGGGTCGGCACGGCCTGACCGTCCAGTTCAAGTTGGACCGGCCCAAGGATCAGCAGGCGGGCACGGGGCATCTCAGCGATTGGTGCATTGCCCATCTCAACTTTTGGCTCGAGTTCTGGGAAGCGTTTGCGCAGGCGATCCGCCAACCACTGCAAGCCTCGAGCCTCGAACCAGGCCAGCCTTGTGTGTGCCATCTCGAGGTCGTTGTTCAGGCGGTCCAGTTCAATCCCGAAGGCTTGCGCCTGCCAGATGATGCCGCTGGATTCGGCGAGCTTGACGGCACGCTCGAGGTGCGTTCTGGCCTGGTTGGGTTGCGCAGAGCTGTACTGACCCTGCAAGAACGCCAACCGCGCTGACCAACTTTGCGCCTGATGGCCTTCAATCAATGCGGCGAATTCCTCGAGCAACGGTTTGGCGTTCCGTGGTTTCTGGCCGCGCAATTCGACGCTGATGCACGCCTCGAGCGATTCGAGGATCAAGTCGTTTTCGTCACGTTCACGGGCAAGCCCAAGGGCGCCCTTGGCGTAACGTCTGGCGAGCATTGCACTGTGTGGTGCTTCCCAGGCCAAATAGAGTTCGCACAAGGCAAGACGGCTGACCACCTGAAAACGGTTCGCGGGTTGTGCCTCGTTCAACGCCTGCGTCTCGAGCAGGATCGCCTCGGCGCGTTCGTACTGGCCATGATGCACCAGCAGCACACCGAGGAACGGTTGCGAACTTGCCAGTTGCGCCGGTGAACCATGATGCAAACGCAATTGCACACAGCGTTCGGCATCGGCAATCGCCTCCTCGAGCCGTGCGAGCCGGTCGAAACTTTCGGCGCGGTTGCCGTGGTACGTGCTGACCCAAACGTGAACGCCCAACGGTGAGGCCAAGTCGATGGCCCTCGAGTACTTCGCAAGCGCTTCCTCGTGCCGGTCGAGCATGCCGAGGGCGCAACCTTGAATGTTCCACAAATCGCAACGCTCGAGCGCTCTGAGGTCCACGCGCTCGAGGCCCATTTCCGCCAATGCCAGCGCACCGAGTTGATCGCCAGTGTAATGGTGCGCGAAGGCGACATCGTGAATCGCCATCGCCGGAGCGCTTGCGTGCAATATGGGATGTTCAAACCACAAACGTTTCGCTTCCGCCCAATCTTCGCGCAGGAACGCAAATTTGATTTGCCGTTCCCACCACCGCGCACTCGAGCGTTCGCTTTCGGGCAGTCGGTTCAACGCCTCGAGTACACTGGCACTTTTGCGGGCCACCAACTGCCATTCGACCAGCAGGTAAATCGCATCCACGTTGTCCGGCTCAATCTCCAGCACCACTTGAACCAAGGCTTGCACCTCATGAAAACTCGTTTCGTACAAACCTCGCGCCGCCTCGAGTGCGGTCCTCGCTTTGTCCGTCCCGTTTCGCCATGCGACGCTGAGGGCCAGGAGTTGATTGGCCTGCACCGGTTGAGCAGCATCGCGGGCATCGGTGATTGCCCGTTCAATCACGCGCAACGCCTCTTCAGGCTCGAGGCCAGCATCGGACAGGAAGCGTACCGCCAGGATCGGATGCTGCCCACTCAGACACCCGTAGACGCGCTGGGCCAAGTGCTGCCGACGCGGCAATGGTAGGCCAGCACGGACAACCTCGCCGAACAATGGGTGCGCAACATCCGTGCCACGCAACAGGCCGCCACGTTCGAGGTCTGTACGCAAACGCTCGAGTGTTTCGGGTTCCAGGTCCGCAACCTTCGCCCATAAGTCACGCAAATGTGCCACCTCGAGTTCGGCGGGCAGCATCGTTCTTGCCTCGAGCGCCGCCCGCAATTGTGCCGAGGTCAACACGCCCGCAGTGAATTCTTCGATCAACGCCTCAACCGTGACCGGCACGAAATCATCCTTCGGCGCACGCCAACGCCACTGCTGACCATCGCTCCACAGCAAGCCCTGACGCGACAGGTAGCGCAAGAACTCGAGCGAGAAGAGTGGGTTGCCATGCGTGCGCGACTCAATCCACTCGAGCGCCCCGTCCGGTAAGGCAGCACCCAACTGCGATTGCAGCAAGACCCGCGTTTGCGCTTGATCCAAAGGCTCGAGCCGATGGTTGACAAACGGCTGCGGCAACTCGGCACGACTGCTGGCGAGCAAGGCCACGCCACGGCCTCGCGCCACCGCGCCCGCAATCGCCCGGATCATCTCGAGCCGACCGGGACTCGCCTCATGCACATCCTCAAGGTAGACCACGAACGGGGCCAACGCCATCAGGCTCGCGGCGACCGCCTCAGCAAAAACGTGTGTATCCGTGACCTCACCTCGAGCCATGCGTTCGAGTTGCACTTCGGCCCAGACGGGCAATTTCTTGCTTCGCGGCAAGGCCCGCAACAAATCACGTGTGGACATGCCCGCGTGCAAACGCAAATGCGGGCAAGAGAGTTCGTTCAGGATCGCGTTTGCGGTGAAGGTCTTACCGATGCCGGGCTCGCCCCACAAGCCGATCACCTGACTCGATTGTTTGGAAACAATGCGGCGCAATGACCGCGACAGCAGTTGAACAATGGCAGACACGGTTCCCCCAAACGAAAACGGCTCGAGGGAACAGGATACCCGAGGCTGCAATTTTGGATCGTGAGTTGCCTCGTCAGTACACCAAAACAACTTACTCGAGGTCATTCGGCCACAATCGGTAGAATCCCGTCATGGCCGAAACCGTCAAACTCGAAATTTTTATTCCAGAATCGCATGTGCATTTTTTGCGTGACGAACTCGCCAAAATTGGTGTCGGAAAAATCGGAAATTACGATCACTGCTCGAGCATGTCCAAGGTGTCTGGGACATGGCGACCACTGCCCGGAAGCGACCCGTACCAGGGCGAAATCGGCAAGCTTGAGCATGGCGAGGAATGCCGTCTCGAGATGAATTGCGTGCGTGATCTCGTGCCTGTCGCGCTCGAGGTCGTGCGTCGCGTTCACCCTTACGAGACACCAGTGGTCAACATTGTGCCGTTGCTGAATCACCTGTTTGCATAAATCAGCCCAAGCAATCAGCGCGTCGCCCAGAGCATGCCGCGCCTTTGGATTTCTCGAGCCTCCATCACATCAAAGTCTTTGCGCACATGCCCGAGCGCAGAGTAGAAAATCTTGCCCGCGCCCCAGCGTCGTTTCCAGACGACCGGCATGATCGTGTCCGCAATCCATTCGCAATGCTCGCCAGAGAATTTCGTCGTGGCGAGCACTTCGTTGTTCGGGTCCACGTGCATGTAGTACTGCTCGGAATTCATTTTGAAATCTGAGATTCCCGCCGTGATCGGATCGCCCGAGTTGGTGACATTTACGGTGTAATCGATGATGTTGCCCGGATGCGCCACCCATTGCCCACCGACCATGAACTGGTACTCGGTGTTGTTGCGAAATGCGTCCGCCATGCCACCGTGCCATCCGGCGTAACCGCTGCCCGCTTTGATCGTCTCTAGCAATCCTTTTTCTTGTTCGGGCGTGATCGTGCTCATGGTGTAGACCTGCACGATCAAATCCATTGAACGCATGAAATCAGTCTCGAGGTACGTGTCGAGCGTGTCTGAAATCGTGACCTCGTACCCTTCGTGCTCGAGGATTGGGGCAAACAGGTCCACGCATTGTTTGGGTTCGTGGCCATCCCAACCGCCCCAAACGAAGAGTGCTTTTTTGGATGCTGACGATGCTGATTCTGTCATGGTGCTCCGATCAACTCTGATTCTACCCTCAAGGCTTCGGGTCTCGAGGGTTGGCTCTGAATGCTGATGTGACGCTGTTGCTTGCTCGATTCCAAAAAGCCGTGCATCACCTCGAGCACGTGCAAGGCCAGTTCACCGTTGGCACGGTGCGGTCGGTGTTCTCGAATGCCGAGGGCCAGGTCAATCGCGCCGAGGCCACGGCTGTTTTCGGTATGGCCCCGCGTGATCGGCACGTCTCGCCAGGTGGTTTCGCCGCGCTTTAAAAGTTGGATCGGTCCGCCAAAGGTGTTCGGATCGGGCAAACTCAGGCTGCCTTCGGACCCGTAAACCTCGAGGTGCGGCAGGTGCGTGCCATGAACATCAAAGCTGGTGATGATCGTGCCTTGTGTGCCCTGCGCGAACTCGAGCAATCCCGTGACGTGCGTGGGCGTGTTGACCGTGATTTTCTCGCCGTGCTTGGGTTGACTGGTGATGGTGCGCTCCGGGAAACTCACTCGAGCCTGTCCTGTCAGGCTGCGAACCGGTCCGAGCAGACTGATCAGTGCCGTCAGGTAGTACGGTCCCATGTCGAACATCGGTCCGGCTCCGGGTTGGTAGTAGAACGCGGGGTTCGGATGCCAACGCTCGTGGCCTGGGGTGGTCATGAAGGCGGTGGCGGCCACGGGTTCGCCAATCGCGCCAGCGTCGATCAACTCGCGGCAAGTTTGCAAACCACCACCGAGAAACGTGTCCGGCGCACAACCAACCCGCAAGCCTTTGGCTCGAGCCAACTCGAGCATCTGCCTTGCATCCTCGAGTGCGAGTGCCAAAGGCTTTTCGTTGTAGACATGCTTGCCCGCCTCGAGCGCCGCCAACGCAACGCTGGCGTGGGCATCTGGCGTGGTCAAGTTGAGGATCAACTCCACATCCGAGTCACGCAAGACATCCTCGAGTGAACCGGATTTCGGAAGGTTGTGCTTGGCGGCGGCGGCCTCGGCTCGAGGCAGATCGAGGTCGGCACAGGCGATCACGGTTACGGCCCGAGATCGCGTCAGATTCTTGAAGTAAATCTCGCTGATGTTGCCGCAGCCGACCACGGCAATGCGAATGGGTTCGGTCATGGGATTCCTTGGGTGGATCGATTGGAGCTCGAACTCGAGTCAATCAGATAGGGCGAATGGTGCTCGAGAAGATTTTTCTATCAAAATTTGTGCTCGAGAAAT
>JANOWZ010000059.1:0-4045 GCA_031418155.1 Deinococcales bacterium | reverse complement strand
CATCAAACGCATCTTTGCTCGCTTGGACAACGCACCGCACACCCACCCAAACGGCAGAGGGACTTGGGTCAGCGAGATTTATTACACCCTCGACGACTGTTATCTTGGCAACACCGGAGATTCCGCCTGCGCCTTCGCGCGGCATTACTGGATAGACCTGCGCTCGAGACACGCGGCTCGAGATGCAACCATCTTCAACACCCTCTTTGAAAATGTGCGCCAAGATTTTTTCAACATGACGTGGATGACCGAGCGGTACGACCTGAACGGCAAGATGATTCGAGCGCCCGGTTATCACGAATACCCCGGTATCCTTGCCATGACGCTGCGCGAAAACCGTTACGGCATCAACATCAACCTCGAGAACGTCGAAATCAGTCCGTTGAACACGCGAGACTTCGCCTGGTCTGTCGGTCAGACGCAGGTCGAATATCACTCGAGGCGCTTGTCTATGCGGGTGGCTGGACAGGGGCAACGCAACTACAAAATCCTTGGACTCGAGCCAAGCGTGACCTACCGTTTTGGCTCGAGTCCAATCACCAGCGATTCCAATGGGAAACTCGAGTTCCGCGCCAATGCGGGCGAGCTTCACGTCCTCGAGCGAATGGAGTAAGTCATTCGAGAGTTTGTGCGAATCAAGCATTTAACATTCATGTCACCGCCGCATCAATCCAGGAGTACCCGCCATGAAAAAACTCAATTTAGCCATCGTCGGTTTAGGGGAAGGGCGCAGCATTATCTCCGCCGCTCGCTCGAGTCCGCACTGGAACATTCGCTGGCTCTGTGACCTCAATGCAACGCTGCTCGAGTCACGCTTGGGGGAGATGGACGACGCGACCGTGCAGGGGTCAACCAGCTTGAGCGAAGTGCTGTCCGATCCCGAGGTCGATGTGGTGGCGATTTACACGCCAGACCCACTGCACGCCGAACACGTGCTTGCGAGCCTCAAGGCACGCAAGCACGTGATCTGTACCAAACCGTTCCTGTCTGGCCTCGAGCAGGCTGCTCGGGTCCATGACGCTTGGCGAGCCAGCGGTCGGCAGGTCTTCATTGGGCAGAGTTCACGATTTTTTGAGCCGATGCTGGTACAGCGCCGCGATTACGAGGCGGGACGACACGGCGAACTCGTGTCTGTCGAGGCGCATTACCACCACGATCACCGGCATTACGTCCGCAACACTTGGGGCAGCAAGGGCGGACTGAACTGGGTGTACGGAGGCTTGAGCCATCCCGTGGATTTGGTGTGCTGGTACTTGCCGGACATCGCCGAGGTGATGGGTTACGGACACCTGACCGCTGAGGGCAAGACCCTGGGCATTACGGGATTCGACACGATGCACTTCATCATGCGCTCTAACGATGGTCGGGTCGCTCGAGTCAGCGGCTGTTACAGCACCGTCGAGGTCAATCAAGATGGACAGGATTTGATTTCCTGCGTGCTGCGCGGGACTCGAGGGTCAACCCAAGCCAATTACCTTTCGATGCGCTACTTCACGCGCTTCGAGAACGAGCCTGACACGACGCAAAACTACGTGTACCAGAAAGCCGCGCATTACTTTCGGTTCGTGGGCTTCAACCATCATGCGGGGGAGTTCCAGAATTACCTTGATTACTTCGCCGAGAGCCTAGTGGATCGTCACACGGTATTTGTAGGCTCTCGAGTTTCGAGAACCCGCATCGATCACCATATCCTGACCCATTTTTTTCGTGTGACGATCCACTAGATCGCGGTCTCAGTCCAAAACCGGACGCGCTCGAGGGGCTGAGAACAGTGACTGTGCTGGCAGCGATGAATCAGAGCCTGCTCGAGCAAAAACCGATTGCGGTCGCGGAGGTCATGAAATCGCACGGCTTAAATCTTCCGCCACTCACCTCAGAGGCAACGTATTCATGACACTTCCCGATGATTTAGCAATCAATGGCGCTACGTTTTCGGTGGAACTCTCCTTGACTTCTTTGGAGGTTCGAGAACGTAAACCGGTTGTCTGGAACACCCTAAATTCTAAATTCGTTTGGAATCCCGATTCCCTGCCCGGAACCCAAATCGGAATCACCCTCGAGCAAGGCGTATTGGAACTCGAGCTGACCGCCTCGAGCGTCTGGCGAGATGATGTGGCATTCGAGGTACGAATTCAATTGAGCGAAGGCATCATTCCCGAGAGCCTATTCTGGGCTTCGTATTTTGGTCGTCTGGTGCAGCGCTCGAGCGTGGACGATGTGGTCGGGGTTTTCTACGGAGCGGGAAAGCCAGCGTCGTGGTCTGACCCCGAAGACTCCAAGCTGAGGCTATCGCTGCCTATGGCTGTGTTGTGTGCCCGAGACCAACAGTGGTTGATTGGCACAGACCCCGAATTCTCAAGCTCGATTCGGCTTGAACACGTTGACGGGCAACCTGTTCTTGTCTACGGCTGGACATGGCTGGCGGCGGCTGGTCAGCACACGCTCGAGCGGCGGGGGCAGGCTTGACCCTCAACGACTTTGCTGTGCTTCAGCGTGACTCTGACAACCGTGCCCATGTGGTTCTCAAAGATGGCGAAACCCTCGAGCTGCCGACGGGCAGTGCATATCAGGTTGGCTCGGCTCGTGAGGTACTGGTGGGTGATCTCTGGGTGCTGGCGGGACAGTCCAACATGGAGGGTATCGGCAATCTGGTCGAAGTGGAAACACCCATCCCCGAGGTGCGCTCCTACGGCTCGAGTGAACGTTGGACAATTGCCGAGGAGCCGCTTCATTGGCTGCACGAATCACCTCGGCTGGTGCATCACCGGCTGCTTGGGTGCGAGTCCGTGCCGAGCCAATACCCACCTCGAGATTCCCAACGCAATAAGGGCGCGGGCTTGGGCTTGAGTTTTGCTAAGGCACACTTTAATCACAACAGTGTTCCCGTAGGGCTGATTCCCTGCGCCCACGGCGCGACCAGCATCGCCCAATGGCAGCCTCTGCTTTCAGACGACACGACCCTCTATGCCGCGACCATCGCACGTATCCGCGACCTTGGCGGGCGAGTGGCGGGCATCCTCTGGTTTCAGGGTGAGTCCGACGCGATGGGTACGGATTGGTCTTCGTATGCGACACATTTGACGACGCTGCTCGAGGCGTTTCGCGCAGACCTCGGGCAGCCCGACTTGCCTTTTTTGTATGTGCAGATTGGACGCTATGTGACCAAGCCCACACCTGAATTGATTGCGGGTTGGAACGCAGTACGTGAGGCGCAACGGTGTTGGGTGAAGAAGCAACACCATGCTGCGATGGTGTCAGCGATTGACCTCGAGTTGGATGATCTGATTCACATTGGTACGCAGGGCTTAAAACGATTGGGTCATCGGCTGGCGCTTGCCGCAGGAGGTCATGGCGCACCGCAACCAGAACTGGTTTGGCTCGAGGGAAATCGAATTCATGTCCGTTTCCAAGGCATTCGAGGTCACTTGCAAGCAGATGGTCGTCCCAATGGTTTGAGTCTGCGTGACAAAAATGGTCATGAGTACCATTGCATCCACAAAGTGACACTCGAGGATAACACTGCAATGTTGCATCTAACTGAAGAACCTTTTCCGCCTGAATGTTTGCTGTGGTACGGATGGGGGCTAAATCCCCACTGCAACATGACCGACACCGCAGACATGGCAGTACCCGCTTTCGGACCAATCTCTATCACTCAAGGAATACCGTGAAACCCATCCGCAAGACCACCCAAGTTCCGATGCCTGCCTATCGTCCCGCCCCCGGTCACGGTTACGACCTCTACCCGACTTTTCCCTTGGGGGCGTCTGTGATTGAACTGGGTTTTGAGGCGCTGGCTGCAAAACTCGAGAACCACGCCCGAGTGATGATTGACGGTATTGCAGGTGTGATCTGGCAAGATTTTCAAGAGCAGTTGAACAACGCACTGAAAAGTCAAGATTTTGTGGTTCTTCGCCACTTTTGGTGCAAGCTTGAGCGGCAATTCAATCGTGCAGTACAACTTTTTAATCCTTGCGTCATGTTCAAAGTCGCACAGGATTTTGAAACACCTCCTTTACCCAAGGGATGCTGTCTTGAACACGCT
>JANOWZ010000058.1:0-10951 GCA_031418155.1 Deinococcales bacterium | reverse complement strand
TGGTGGCGCTCGCATGGGTGGCTGCGGCGTTCATTTTCGAGTTGGATGAAGCACTTGAACCGAAGGCGTTTCGGGCGTTGGCGTTATTGGGTGGTTGGGTGCCGCATAAGACTCGAGGGCCGGGCCGTCGGGTGCTCGCGTGGGGGCTTGCACGGTTTTTGGATGCGTTGCTGGTGGAGCAACTTGGGTATGCGAGGGGTATGCGACGTGTTTTGTTCGGTGAGGACATGGTTTTGTGACGAACGTGAATAATGATCGGAAATCAAGGTGCACTTGAGATGCACCGCATCAGAAGTGCTCGAGCCTCGAGTCTGACGCATTGTGATGCATTCGAGCGCACGCTCTCATCGATTCCTGCTACTCTTTTTGGAATGGCTTGGCGTTTCCCGGTTTATTTGTTGCGCGAATTCGTGCCGCTTTTTTTTATTTTTGTGGCGGTGTTGTTGGTCATGGTCACGATTGATTACGTCGCGGTTGTGGCGGGTTTTGTGATCACCTACAAAGCGCCGTTCACGTTGTTCTTGCAGTCCTGGCTCGAGCGTTTTCCGTACCTGCTTTCGTACATCACACCGCCGAGTTTGGCGATCACGATTCTGATTGGCCTTGGGCGGTTGGCGAAGGATTCTGAGTTGAAGGCCGCGTACTCGGCGGGTGTGCCACCTCTTCGTCTGGTCTGGCCGATCATGGGCTTTGCGCTGCTGGTGGCCCTTGGCGTGTTTTACAACACCAATTACGTGCAACCCGTGACCGATGGTCGGTTTCTGGACACGTACTACAAGATCTTGGGTCGGCCCGGAGCGCCAAAAACGCAGAACATCAAATCGTTTAACTCGCCGGATGGCAAAACCTTGTATCACGCTGGCGCGTTGACCCCTCGAGACAACGATCCGTTCATTGCCGATTTGGTCGGTGTGATGATTGTCACGCCGGAGGGCACGTGGACCAGTACCCAGGGCGTTTGGGATGCCCGAGCCAAAACCTGGGAGTTGACCAACGTCAGTTTCTCGAGCGCCCCATTGCAATTGGATGACAATTTCAATCCGAGCCCAGTGTCCTCGAGCCCGCAGGTTCGGCGCGTCTTTCCGTTTGAATTTTCTTTGTCCCCAGATTCCAAACCGCCCGAACAACTCGCCCTGCCGGATTTGATGGCCCGAGCCAAACTCGAGACGCTTTCGGTGCAGGAACGCTACCTGGCAAATTTCAACTTGCAGGGCCGTTACGCCAATCCGTTCTCGTGCCTGGTGTTTGCGCTGGTGGCGGCTTCGGTCGGTTTGACGATCTCGAACCGAGGCTGGGCGTTCGCCTCGGTGATTCTGATCATCGCGGGATACTGGGCGTTATGGGTGCTCGGCAAGAACCTGGCGGGATCGCAGGCCGCCCCGGAATGGGTGGCGGCCTGGTTGCCCGCGATGGTTTTCGGGGCCGGTTCGCTGCTGAGCCTGCGGAGGCTGGTGTGAGCCTGATCGGTGTGAGCTTGATTGCGGAGGCCGCGTGAGCCTGATTGTGCAATCTCGAGCGTTCCGAGGCACGTTTTTCGCGTGGCGTTTCCCGTCGTATTTGCTTCAGGAATTCGTGCCGTTGTTTTTGATTTTCATGCCTGTTCTGCTGGTGATGATGACGATTGACCATGTTTCCGTGGTTGCCGGAATGGTCATCAGCAATCACACCCCAGTCATCTTGATCCTGCAATCCTGGCTTGAGCGTTTCCCGTTCATGATCTCTTACATCACGCCACCGAGTTTGGCGATTACGATTCTGATTGGACTCGGGCGGCTCGGTAAGGATTCGGAGTTGAAGGCGGCGTACTCTGCGGGTGTGCAACCTCTGAGGCTGGTCTGGCCGATTTTGCTGTTTGCCCTGCCGGTCACGTTGGGCATGTTTTTGAACACGAACTACCTGCAACCCATCGCCGATGCTCGAGTGCTTGATACCTGGTACAAGATTGCCGGTCAACCGGGCGCTCCAAAACGGCAACTCATCAAGTCATTCGCCTCGCTGGATGGGAAAACCTTGTTTCAAGCCGGTTCCCTGACACCTCGAGTTGGTGATCCGAACACCGCTGATCTGGTTGGCGTGATGGTCGTCACGCCCGAAGGCACTTGGACCAGTACCCAAGGCACGTGGGATGCTCGAGCCAAGACCTGGGAGTTGACCAATGTTTCTTACACGCCAGCGCCGCTGGATCAGGACGATGGCGGTTCGATTGTCCCAGGGCCAATTCCCTCGAGCCCGCAGGTTCGGCGTGTGTTCCCGTTTGAAGGTGCACTCTCACCGGACGTTCGCCCACCCGAGCACCTGGCCTTGCCGGAATTGATCGCTCGGGCCAACCTTAAGGCGCAAACGGTCAGTGAGCGTTACCAGGCGAATTATCGGTTGCAAACCCGTTTCGCCGATCCGTTCGCCTGTATCGTTTTCGCACTGGTTGCCACCTCCGTCGGCCTGACCGTCGCCAATCGCGGCAGTGCCTTCGCCGCCGTGATCGTCTTTATCGCCGGGTACTTTATGATCTGGACGTTGGGAAAAGGCATGGCGGGATCGCAAGCCGTGCCAGTATGGGTGGCGGCCTGGTTGCCGGTGCTGCTGTTCGGAACCGGTTCGCTGCTGAGCCTGCGGAGACTGACATGAATTCGAGCTTGCGGACAATTCAATCTGGACCCGAGACTCGAGGTTGGCGGTGAACATGTCGCTGCCCAAAGTCTTATCGCGTCGTCCTGCACCAGCCCCGGATCTCGAGCGCAACGATGAACGTCCGTGGTGGCATTTGGGCATGTTCGAGCGCTATTTGATCTCCGAAATCGTGCCGAACCTCGCGGGCGGCATGGTGATCGTGGTTGTGCTGTTGCTGCTCGGGGCCTTGTTTGACAAGGCGGGCGAGATCATCGCCAAGGGCGCGAACGTGCTGTTGGTCTTGCAATACATTGCTTTTAAACTGCCCGAAGCGCTCTCGAAGGGATTGCCGATTGCGCTGTTGTTTGCGGTGCTGATGGGCCTGACCCGTTTGACCCAGGACAGCGAGTTGAAGGCCGCAATCACACTCGGGTTCAGTCCGGTGCGGATGGCATTTCCGGTGTTGCTGGTGGGCCTGACCGTCACGGCAATCGCGTTTATCAACCAGGAGGCCGTCACACCCAGGGCGAACGAACAGGCTTTGCGCGTCTTCAAAGACATCATCTTGCAGAATCCTCGGGTCTTGGTTGAGGCAGGACAATTTCTGAAAGATTCACAAAACCAGGTGATTTACATTCAGCCGGGAGGGATTCTCGAGGATGGGCGCTTGTTGGGCGTGACGGTGATTCAGGGCCAATCGAATTCTGTGCCGCTCTCGATCACCCGTGCACCAAAGGGACGAATCCTCAAAGACCAGGGCGCGATCCAACTTGAAGCTGGTGTGCGCGTCACGTACCGATCCACCGATGCCCGCAAGGTCACGGTCATTCATTTCAAAACCGCCACCGTGCCGATCAAGGACTTGCAACAGGGCTCAAACGTGTCCCTCGAGCCGAGCAGCATGAGCGTCATCAACCTCTGGCAACGGGTGCAGCAGTACAAGGCCCAAGGCTTGAAAGTCTCGAACGAAGAGACTGCCCTGAACCGCAAATTCGCCGAGCCCGCCGCCGCGATTGCCTTCGCACTGTTCGGCGTGGCGATGGCGTTTTTCAGTTTGCGCTCGAGCCAGAACCTCGGCTTTGTTGGCGTGGCCTTCCTGACTTTCTTTTATTACGCGACCTGGAGCGTCTTCAAAGCCCTGGGCGAGAACGGCGCGTTGCCGCCGGTGCTGGCGGCCTGGGCTCCAGATTTCGTCTACGCGGGTGCGGCGGTCGTGCTGTTCTGGGTGGCCAACCGCAGGTAAAGCGCAGATGGCATTGTGCTGGCCGATCAACTGACCATTGGGCTCAAGAGCACCGGGTATGGCTTCAGGTTCACTTCAAGGTCAGCCAATCCCATTTGGCCCGCTCGAGTTCCAAGGTTTCTGAAGCGTCCTCCGGTTCAAGCCTGATGGTGACCTCGAGTTGGCTTCGGGCACGGTCTGCGTACTTTTGTTTGTCCAGCGTCAGCAGTGCGTTGGCGTAATTGCGTTGCACCATGGCTGTACCGTGCGATACTCGAGCCATGAGGCTGTATTTCATTCGCCATGCGCAATCCAGCAACAACGCCTTGTTTGACCGCACCGGGGCCGAACAGGGCCGCAGCGATGACCCAGAACTCTCCGATCTTGGCGTGCGCCAGGCGAAACTTCTGGCGCAGCACATCCTCGAGACCAGCACGGGACTCGAGCCGGGAGGTTTCGGACTGACGCACCTGTACGCCAGCCCAATGGTGCGTGCCGCGCACACGGCCAGCGAAATCTCGAGCCTGACCGGTTTGGAGCTTCACCTTTGGGCCGATTGGCATGAAACGGGCGGGATTTGGTTGCAAAACGAAACCGGCGAACGCATCGGGCGAGCAGGCAAGAACCGTGCGTATCTCGAGCAACGTTTTCCGGGTGTGCGCCTGCCAGAGGGCATCGGCGAAACAGGTTGGTGGTCGCGTCCAGCCGAACCCGAAACACAACTGCAAGCTCGAGCCAAACGGGTTTGGCAAGAATTGCTCGAGCGTCACGGTGGCACTTCAGATCGCGTGGCCGTCGTCAGTCACGGGCACTTTTACGTTCACGTCATGGCCGAAATTTTCGGACTCGAGGTTGGATATGGCAAAGCCTGGTGGATGAAGCACAACACCGCCATCACCCGAATCGATCACCTCGAGAACGAATTTGATTCGACCGTGCTGGTCTATCAGAACCAGGTTTCGCATCTACCGGCAGGTATGGTCTCGTGACCTGAGGCATGAAAATCCCCTCGAGTTTGGTACCCGAGGGGATTGACGGTGATTCTAGATTTGCTCACATGCCCATGCGGGTTTTCAGGAAATTTGTCAGGATCACACCGCGTTGGTAAAACGCATTCCCCATGATGTTGACGTACAACGGAACCGTGGTTTTGATGCCCTGGATCACCGTCTCCTCGAGTGCGCGTTTCATGCGGGCCACGGCCAGGTCACGGTCTGGAGCCCAGACGATCAGCTTTCCGATCAGGCTGTCGTAATGCGGTGGAATGCTGTACCCGGTGAAGGCGTGCGAATCGATGCGCACCCCCGGCCCACCGGCAAAATGGATGTCTTCGATCTTGCCCGCCGATGGCCGGAAATCCTTGCTCGGGTCTTCGGCGTTGATCCGGCATTCAATCGCGTGACCCTCGAGCCGAATGTCAGATTGTTGCAAGGTGAGTGGCATTCCGGCGGCGATTTCGATTTGCAATCGCACAAAGTCAAGCCTCGAGATCGCTTCAGAAACGCAGTGTTCGACCTGAATCCGGGTGTTCATTTCCATGAAGTAAAAATTATTTTCTGGGTCCACGATGAACTCGAGCGTGCCCGCGCCAGAATAATTGACGTGTTTGGCGAGGCGCACGCCCGCGTCCAGAATCTCTTGCGCCAAATCTCGAGGCAGCGTGCTTGGGGCCTCTTCGATCAGTTTTTGGTTGCGGCGTTGAATGCTGCAATCGCGTTCGCCAATGTGAATCACGTGGCCGTTGCCGTCACCCATGACTTGGACTTCGACGTGGCGAAATTCGGTCAAGAATTTTTCCATGATCAGCGCCGGGTCGGAGAAGTACAGTTGCGCCTCTTGGCCCGCCTGCGCGAACAGAACCTGCATCTCCTCGCTCGAGCGCACAACCTTCTGGCCGCGTCCGCCGCCGCCCGCACTGGCTTTCAACAGGACCGGATAACCGATTTTCTCGGCCAATTGAATGGCCTCTTCGGTGTTTTCGATCACGCCGGTTCCGGGTACGGTTGGGACGTTGCTCGAGGCGGCAATCTCACGGCCTCCGGCTTTGCTGCCCAGGGCGTGCATGCTTTCCGGTGTCGGGCCAATAAAGACGATCCCATGATCGCGGCACATCTCGGCAAATTCTGGGTTCTCGGACAGGAAGCCGTAACCGGGATGGATCGCCTCCGCTCCGGTCATCACGGCGGCGGACAGAATATTCGGGATGTTCAAGTAACTGGCGCTCGAGGTGGCTGGGCCGACACAGACGCTTTCATCCGCCATCAGCACCGGCAGGCTGTTCGCGTCCGCCTCGGAATAGACCACGACGGTTTTAATACCCATCTCTCGGGCGGTTCGGATCACGCGCAGGGCGATTTCGCCACGGTTGGCAATTAAAATTTTTTTAAACATGTGACCCCCACAAGACTCGAGGTTCGGTTGGTTGGCTCGAGAACCTTATTCGATCACGAACAACGGCTGACCATACTCGACCGGACTGGCGTTCTGGACCAAGATTTGCCTGACGGTCCCTGCGACTTCCGCCTCAATCTCGTTCATCAGTTTCATCGCTTCGATGATGCATAGGATTTTGCCAACCTCGACGTGATCGCCAACTTTGACAAATGCGGCGGTATCCGGGCTCGAGGATTGGTAGAACGTGCCGACAATCGGGGCTTTGACGGTCTGACCGCTCGAGGCTGGTGCAGCGACCGGAGCCGGGACCGCCGCTGGAGCCTCGAGCGGGGCTGGCAGTGCGGGCGCGGCGACCGCCGCAACCGTCTGAGGTGTTGGAAACGCAGCCATGACCGCCTGTGGCGCAGCAATATGCACGACCTCTACGCCACGTTTAACGCTCAGTTTGTAATCCGGGGTCTCGAGGCTGAATTCGTTGACATCAGATTCCTTGATCGAATCCAGGATGCGTTTTAGGTCCTTCGGGTCCATTGGTCCTCCCTCGAGCAGGTTTGCCCCGAGTCGTCTCTGGTTTGTCTTGAGCCTCGAGCTTACCGCTTTATGCCCGACCGAGGTACTCGCCGGTTCGCGTGTCGATGCGAACCACTTCACCCTCGGCGATGAACAACGGCACTTGAATGACCGTGCCCGTCTCGAGCGTCGCCGGTTTGCTGCCGCCGGAAATCGTGTCACCTTTTAATCCCGGATCGGTGCGGGTAATCGTCAAGGCCATCTGGTTCGGCAGCGTGATCTTCAGGGGTTTGTCACGGTAGAACTGAACCTCGACCTCGGTGTTTTCTTTCAAAAACCGTGCGGCATCACCGGCGAGCTTGGTTGGCAGCATCGACTGGTCGTAGGTTTCCATGTCCATGAAAATGAACTCCTCGCCGTCCTTGTACAAATACTGCATGGTTTTGCCTTCGATAAAAATATCCTGCAATTTTTCGGTCGCGTTAAACGTCCGGTCGATGATCGCGCCGGTCTCGAGGTTGCGAAATTTCGTGACGACTTTCGCACCGCCACGACCGATCTTCTGATGCTGGTAATCGAGGGTTTCATAGAGGCCGTTTTCCATTTCGACCTTGGTTCCATTGCGCAATTCGGTGACACTAATCATGATTTCTCCTAAAAGTACCTGTGTACAGGTTTGGGTCGTGTACCCATGAGAATCCATTCGGGATTCTGAACTCGAGCATCTTAACGCACGAAGAACACAGGCGAAAGTGAAAAGGTGAAAGGAAACTGCCTGCTTGAGCTTGTTCTTGGTCTTCTTTGACCTTTTCCCTTTGGCCTTTCACCTGGGTTTCGCGTGCTACGCTCAGCCATGATCGAATCGTCGTCACTCGAGACGAGCATCCCAAGTGCAGTGCCAATTCTGACTTGGGAGCCTGAAGAGTTCGTGTTTCAGTTGCAGTACGACGGAAGGCCCGCCGGAACCACCCGTTGGATCAGCGGTCCAGACCGGTCTCATTGGCTTATCCGGGTCGAAACCAATTTTACGGGCGTTCTCGGAACGGTGCGGCGCGTTCAAGTCTCCAGGCTCGAGATGGCGACCGGATTGCCGGTCTCTTATATCGAATCGGATGGCGGCAATGGACGCGCCTTCGAGACGACCTTTGACCGCAAAACCGGCCTCGTGACCGTGCATCAACACCGTGACGTGGCGAGCGTGGCCTTGACCCAGGATTACCTCGATCCGGTGTCTGTCCTGCAAATGCTGCGCACCCTGCCGCCGGAAACCTCGAGCCTGCGCGTGCCGATGGTTGGCGGGACCGTCCTGATCGCCCGCCTGCCAGATGAAACGGTGCAGGCACCGTGGGGCGAGGTCAATGCGCACGTCTTTTATTTGCGTCCCGGCATTGGTTTTGTTTACATCGAAGCGGACGCAGCGCATCGCATCTTGAAATTGGGCCAGACCGTTGGAAAATTCATGCTCGAGGGGTGGTTGATGCGCTCCGGCGTGCCGCAAGTCCTGCCAACCCAAGTCGAACATGGGCAAACCGTGCAGCAAGCCCGATCTGAGCAGGCTCGAGCGCAGGTGGCCCGCAATCAGGGACCACGCGCCAGAATGCAGGAGACGCGACGAAACCGATCTGACCGTGGCGAGGCTTCTCGTTCGAGCGAGACTCGTCCGCCGGTTGTTCGGGCTGAAATCTTGACCGAAACCCGCTCAGATCAACCACGAAGCGATCAAAACCGAACCGATCAAAACCGAACCGATCAAGCCAGATCAGATCAAGCCCGTGCCGAGGGCAGCAGGCGCGGCAATCGGCGCAGAAGGCGCAACGAAAACCGTGCTGCGCAGGCTGAGGCGGGAACGCCCACGGTTGCGCAACCTCGAGCCAATCCGTCACAACAGAACGCCAAGCCAGACGTGGCAGCCGGGAACGAAACGCCCCGCAAACGCAGGCGCAGGCGGTCCAAGCGCGGCAATGCCAGAGGCAGTGACGGTGGCGGCGAGGGTGGCGAGTCGTGAGGCCAACAGTAACAAGGCCAGCAACAACTCGAGTGCATCCAAGCATTTTGCGTGGCCTGGAGGCCCGAGGCAGCCTGACCCGAACGTTTGGCGATAACGTCGTGCCTGAAAGTGTTTTGGATCGAAACCAGAAACTGTACGGTGAACGCCTGACGCCGCAACAGGTCGTGGATCGAATCCTGCGCGACCTGCGACTCGAGGGTGATGCCGCCGTTGAACGCTATTCAAAACTGCTCGATGGCCTGCCCGAGTTTGGCATGGAAGTCACGCACGAACGCTTGGTTCAAGCCCGTGACTCGCTTGAGCCTGCGCTGCTGACCGCGATTCGCACGGCCATCTCGAGGTTGCGCACGTTTCACGAGGCCCAACCCACGCATGGCTTCCTCGAGCACACGGCCCAAGGCGCTCTCGGGCAATTGGTGCGCCCCATCGACCGGGTTGGCCTGTACGCCCCGAATGGTGCCAGCCCACTCGCCTCGAGCGTGATTCACACCGTCATTCCTGCCAAAGTCGCTGGCGTGCCCGAAATCATCCTGTGCAGTCCTCCCGGACGCGATGGCTTGCCGGATGCGACCACGCTGGCAGCGGCGCTCGAGTGTGGTGTGGATCGTGTCTTTGCCTTGGGCGGAGCGGTGGCGATTGGTGCGATGGCCTACGGAACCTCGACCGTGCCTCGAGTGGACAAGATTGGCGGACCGGGAAACCTGTACACCGTCCTCGCCATGCGTGCCGTGTTTGGACAGACGGGAATCGTCTCACTGCCAGGACCAACCGAAACGATGGTGCTGTGCGACTCGAGCGCCAACCCAAGATTCGTCGCCGCCGATTTGCTCGCGCAGGCCGAACACGTTCAGGCCGAACCGGTGCTCGTCTCAACCAGTTTGGATTTGATCGACGCAATCCTCGAGCAGATTGAAACCCAAACCGCCGCGCTGCCAGAACCGAATCAAACTTGGGTCAGAGAATCCTGGGCTTCACGCGGCAAGATCGTGCTCGCCGAATCGCTCGAGGAGGCGCTCGAACTGGCCAACCATTATGCGCCAGAACATTTGTGTCTGTTACTGGAGCAACCGTGGGAAGCGCTCGGGAAAGTGCGCAACGCGGGCGGCGTTTTCATCGGCGAGGACTCGATGGAGGCGCTTGGCGATTACAACGCCGGACCCAGCCACGTCATGCCGACCGGAGGCACGGCCAGGTTCTCGAGTCCGGTCAACGTGCGCGATTTCCAAAAGATTATTTCTGTGGTTGGTTTAAACCGATCGGCCCTGCTCAAGATTGCACCGGATGCGGCCCGCCTCGCCCGTGCCGAAGGGCTCGAGGCGCACGCCAGAGCGATTGAATCCCGACTTGAGGGTTAAAGCCCGGTTGTGTCGGTTTTTGGCGGTTCAAACGGCTGCAAGTGGTTTCGGATGAGGATTGAGCCTCATCCGAGTTTTCTGTTGACGTGTAAGAAATCTGTCATTTCATAATTGTCATTCTTTATTCATCGCTTGGTCCGTCGCCCTGAACCTATTCGCGGCGCACCGAAGCCATTTGAAAGAAGGTCAGCGTGAAAGACACATCAACCGACGCGGTTCACCCATGAGCCCCAAACTTGGTCTCCTGCCATTGGCCCTGCTCGCGTTCAGTGGTTGCAACACGGTTCCAATCGCAAGCTCGAGTGAACCCATCTCGAGCACCGGAATCATCACTGCAATGCCTGTCCAGCCAGCCGCCGTCAGCATTCAATACACCTCGCCCGAGGCGCATGGTCTGGGCAAGAGTGCTTGGTCTGGTGGTCGTTGGGCTTGGTCCGGTGGCCGTGCCGCCTGGTCTGGCGGTCGTCCCGCTTGGTCCGGGGCGGACACGAGCATCACCCTGGCCGAAAACTTCGAGGCGTGGAAGCAGGTTCACCTGGACACCGCGCAGGGACTGGCAAGCAAGCTCGGGGCGGGCATCAAGGTGGCGGTGCTCGACACGGGCCTGGATTACACGCACCCGGCCTTTCAGGGCCGTTTGGCGGACCCCAGCGAATGGCGAGATTTTGTGGACAACGACAACGATCCGCAAGAGGTCGGCATCGGCGGGGTCGATGACGGCTTTGGTCACGGAACAGGCGTGGCGGGCGTGATCGTTCAGGTCGCACCCAAGGCCATCATCCTGCCGCTGCGGGTACTGAACAAAAACGGTTCGGGCGACACGACCGGGATTGCCAACGCCATCAAGTATGCAGT
>JANOWZ010000057.1:0-3863 GCA_031418155.1 Deinococcales bacterium | reverse complement strand
AGGCGATGATCAACTCGGTGGCATTGCCAAAGGTGGCGTTCAAGAGGCCGCCAATCGTTGCGCCAGTGCGGGCTGCAATCTCTTCGGTGGCTTTGCCCATCAAACCGGCAAGCGGCAAAATCGCCAGGCACGAGACCAGGAAAATCCAGACCGGGCCGACATGCACGAAAAACTCGAGCACGAACGCGATGGGCACGAAAATCAGAAAATAATTCAACATGGTTTCAGTTTACAGGCTGAAACCTCAAATGGTGAGATGAACGTTTTTCGTCCACGCTCGAGTGTCCGCAATCAGTGCTGGCACCGGGCTCGAGACGAGCGAGGTTTCGGCCTTCTTGTCCGGCAAGAAGTAAAACGCTATTGCCAACAGCAGGTACACGCCCAAGAGCATCGCACCCTCGAGCCAGTTGGTTTCACCATCCCGCGTGACACTGACCGTGATCAGGGCCGCACCGAGCAACCCGGCCAACTCGAGCGGACTGCGAATCACCAAATCCATGCGATGCCCAAGCAATCCCGAGACGAGTACCAGCACTGGCGCGATCAGCAACGCGATTTGGATCGTTGCCCCAAGCGCAATCTGAATCGTCAAATCGAGTTTGTTTTTCAGTGCAAAAACGCTCGCCGAATGCTCTGCCGCATTGCCAATGATTGGAATGATGATCAGACCCGCGAACGCCTCAGACAAGCCCAGCGTGCTCGAGAAACCCTCGAGTGACCCGACCAGCACCTCGCTTAACCATGCCACACCGAGCGTGCAGGCGAACAGTGTGGCAATCGCTCGAGGTGTGCTCCAAGCGCCCGGTTCCTCTTTGTGCCCGTCGGCCCCGGAGAGCATGTCCTTGTGGGTGTACAAACTGAAAATCATGTTGCAAACGTAGAGGCCAATTAGGACGATGCTGGCCCCGACCGAGAAGCTGTAATCGTTCTGACTGGCGGCCACGCTCGAGAGTCCATTCGTGCGTTCGGTCAGGTCGAACAATGCGGGCACGAGAAAAGCGATCATGACGATCACGAGTAGGCTCGCCAAAGCTCCAGCCGATTGCGCATTGAAGGTCTGGCGCTTGTGTCGCAAACCGCCCAGGAACAACGCCAACCCGAGCACCAGCAAAATGTTCCCGATCATCGAACCGGTGATGCTGGCTTTGACGACCTCGATCTTTCCGGCCCGCAGCGCAAAAAACGCGATGATCAACTCAGTGGCATTGCCGAAAGTGGCGTTCAACAGCCCGCCAATCGTCGCACCGGTTCGACCCGCGAGCGTTTCGGTGCTCTGACCCATCAATCCCGCAATCGGCACAATCGCCATCGCCGCGCAAATGAAAATCGGCACATCGCCCGGATGCACAAAAAACTCGAGGATCGCGGTGATCGGCACGAAAATCAACAGGTAATTGAGCATGATTCAGTTTAACTCGAGTCACACGCCACTGGCTCGAACCGGTTGGCAGTTCAGCGCAATCGGAACCCAAGGTTCAATGCCCAACTGTCCGTGTAGGTTCCGCCCTGCTTGCTGCGTCGTTCGTAGGTCGTACCGAGCGTCAAGCCGAGGCTGGCCGAGTAGACCGTGAAATTCAGGCCGTACTGACCGAGTTGATAACCGGGCGTGAAAGCAAAATCGTACTTCACGAACGGTGAAAGGGTCAGGATCGGGGCGGCGGCGGGCCGGTCGAGCGTGTCAATGAAAGTCTCGCCGGTGTAAACACCGATGTCGAAACCCAGTTCAATTTTTTGCACGGTCAAGACTTTATCGATGGTGAAACCCTTGTCGTTGGCCTTGCTGATGTTGCGTAAATTCGAGTTGATGGTGATTGCGGCAGATGGATTCTCGAGGGTCAAACCGGCGTAACCGGCAGGTGGGATGCCAAGAAATGTCGAGGTGGTCAGTCGCGTTGAAAAATTCAATGTGGTCGAATCCTCGGGTGACAAACGGCGAATAAATCCGGTGCTGGCGGCAATGGGTGCTTTGGCGGTCGAAAACGTTTCGGCATACGTGTTGACCAGCGGTTGCCGATGCAAGAAGGTCAAACCAATCGAGAACACTCCGGGAATGGCGTAATTGATTCCAGCATCAAAGGCGAACCTCGAGGTGAACGTCGGGTCGGGCCGGTAGTTGGTGCCTGGTGTGAATTCGTAAGCGTTGATGCCCGCTTTGGCGTTCCAACCAATCCCAAGGGCGCTGCCGGTGTAACCCAACTCGAGGTTGCCAGTGGCGAACCCGGCAAGCTGACCCAACTTGTGTGGTTGCTTGATGTCTCGCTTGGCGGGAATGTCTTGGAGTTCTTCTTGTGCGACCTCACCGATCTCGAGGGATTCGCGCAATTTGAAGGTGTTGCTGACCCCAGAGATGCTGAAACCGATTGGTTGTTCAAAGGCTGCGCCGATGCGGGCGATCTGGTAGGCGCGTGCGCCAGTTGGTTTGTCCAAGGCCAGCAAATTGCGGCCCAAATCGATATTGAAATTGTAAATCCAGCCGGTGGTGTTGGTTCCGCCGAACGATCCGAGCACGGTGCTGGTCAAGGTGCTGGTCGTGTTTTTGGCCTGAGTCACACTGAGGCGGTACTGCGGTTGCGTCCAGGTGACACCAAATTGCAGGTTGCCGCTCTGATCAAAAACGTTGTGTCCAACCAAGGTCACGCGCAGACCATCGCGTTTCGGACCAATGCGCAGGTTGTTCACGCCAGCCGTCACGCCCGGACCAAATCCAAGCACGACCGGGAGCGGCTCGAGCGGATCGTACTCAAATTCGGGCAGGTTAAACAGGTTGATGCCGAAAGCCCGAAACGTGGCGTTCTCGAGTCGGATCAGGTTTTCCTCGTCGAGTGTGAAACGGTCGGCAGTGAAGCCCAGTTCGTCAGCGTCGCGGTTACGTCCGATCACGACGTTGCTGCGGGTCACACCGAGTTGACTGTTGCCCTGCACGGCCAACGCGCCACGGATCGTGAACACCAGGTAGGCGAGTTGTGCATCCACCAGGGTGGCGTTGTTATCCGCCAGCAGTGCTCGTTTGGCCTTGATGCGTCGCCAAGGAATTGAGAGTGGTCCCGCCGTGACCGTTTCATCGAAGATGACGTTCTCGAGGTCAAAACGATAATCGGTCAGTGAACCCGATTCGGCCTGCATCACGTACTGCCCGGTGTAAGGAAAGCCTTGCAGTTTGAAGGTCGAACCGAACTCGAAACGCAAATTCTGGACGTTCAGGGTGTTGTCATCGACCGAAAACGACAAGCCATCGACGCTGCCCGTGCCGCCGAGCGCCGTGATCGTGGTTTGGTCCGCATCGAAGCCGCTCGGATCGAGGCGCAGTTCGGTGCTTTGAAAGGTCCAGCCTGAAAAGTCAAAGCAGGCGTTTTGCAAAACCCGACCATCATCGTCACCTTCGATGCTGCTGGCCTGAATCGTGCCAACACCGGCAAATTTCAGGGATTTCGCCCCTTTTTGGCAGGCGGCGAGGGCGGGAGAGAAGCACGTCACAGCGAAAAGTGCGATGGGGACGCGCCAAAGGGTCGGGGGCATAATCTGGATTCTCCCAGTCCATGATGAGAAGTCAAGCCGGTTTGTCACAGCGGATTGTGCCGGGAACGCTTTGCTTTACCTGTTGTAATTCATTCTCAGTCGGATCGAGCCAACAGGGGCAGGGCTTGCGCTCAGGGTGTGGGCTGGAGTGGGCCTGCAATGGTTTTCGTTTTGGTGTCAGTGCAGTTGTGAACTCGAGCTTTGCCTTACAGTGGCTTCGGCAATGATTGAGAATTCCAAAAGCAAAATTCGTCAATTTTTGCCTCGCCACTGTTTGTTTCCACTCGTATCACTCGGGGATTTCTTGAGAAAAAAGGCATTCTCAAGAAATCCCGAAATTGCTGTAA
>JANOWZ010000056.1:0-1642 GCA_031418155.1 Deinococcales bacterium | reverse complement strand
GCATGAAACGCTTCGCCACGATTCTCAGCCTCGCCCTCGCGTTCTTCGTCTGCGCGCCGGACACCTTTGCCGCGACCAAGAAAACCAAGAAGAGCTCGCCCGCGCCGAAGCCTGCGCGCCAGGCCGAGCCGGAGGAGGTCGTCACGCCCGAGGACTCGGGCGGGGTCCCTGTGGTCACCGCGGGCTCCGTCATCGTCATCGACGCAGCCACGGGCCAGGTGCTGCACGAGGTCAATGCCGACCGGGAGCGTCCGGTGGCCAGCACGCAGAAACTTTTCACCGCGCTCCTCGTGGCCGAGGAAGGCAATCTCGAGGCGAAAGTCCGCGTGGAGGCGAGCGATACGTGGGTCGAGCCTTCGATGCTCTACATCAAGCCGGGCAACGTCTATTCGCGCCGCGACTTTCTTGCGATGGCCTTGCGTGCATACCAAAAAACCTGGCTCGAAGAGGCCACGCATGCTGTGCCAGAAGTTCGTGCTCGAGAATGGTGGGTGCTCGCACCGGTTCTGGCTGTCGTGATTTTCTTCGGTATCTTCACCGCACCAGTCCTTAACCTGCTCAAACCGAGCGTCGAAGCGAACATCAAACACATTCAAGTCGTCGGCGTTCAAGGTTCGCTCGAGAATCCGAATATTCTCGCTGGGAGGATTCGCTGATGCCTGTCGCACCCGATGTCAATTGGTTGGCGCTCCTGCCCTTCAACCTTTCGCTCTTAACTGCTGTCCTCGTCACGATCCTCGGCTTTTACATCTCGAGACGTGCCACAGCTTGGCTCGGCATTGCTGGTTTGGTTGCCGCGTTGATTGCCGATATTGCGATCTGGGGCCGCAACCTCTCGAGCTTTGATGGTGCGTTTAAAGCGGACAATTTCGCGCTCGGATTTGGAGCGGTATTGCTCGTCGCAGGAATCCTCGCGCTGCTCTCGAGCTTGGATTTTGCGCGTCGTTCCAACATCAACCGGCCTGAGTTTTACGCCGTCCTCCTTTACGCCGTGACTGGAACCCTTCTTCTGGCCAGCGCCCACGATTTGATCGTCCTCTTGATCGGCTTTGAGATCATGAGCCTCGGCGTGTACGTCCTCTCGAGCTTTCAGGAAAGCACCGAATCTGAAGAGGCGGGCATGAAGTATTTCCTGCTCGGTTCGCTCGCCAGTGCGATTCTGATTTACGGCATCGCGCTTGTGTTCGGCGCAACCGGAACCTTTAACCTCGAGCGAATCCATGTCGCCGCCTCGAGCCTGGGCATGCAGAACGGTCCGATCCTCGCGGTTGGTGCGTTGCTGATGCTGGTCGGATTTGGTTTCAAAGTTGCCTTCGCACCGTTCCACCAGTGGACACCGGATGTCTATGTGGGCGCTCCAACCCTGGTCACGCAGTACATGAGCGTGGGGATCAAGGCAGCGGCCTTCGCGGGCTTCCTGCACATCTTCGGCCTCGCGCTGCCGGGTGTGACCGCATGGCAAGTTCCAGCGCAATTCCTGATCGCCCTGACCATGCTGATCGGCAACCTCGCCGCGTTGCGTCAAACGAACCTCAAACGAATGCTCGCCTACTCGAGCATCGCGCACGCTGGCTACTTGGGCCTGAGCATTCTCTCGAGTCCCGCGACCGCGTGGCCCGCCGCGTTGTACTACCTGGCGATT
>JANOWZ010000055.1:0-28732 GCA_031418155.1 Deinococcales bacterium | reverse complement strand
TGTTTTTGTTCTGACTCGGGCAGGTCGCGCACGCCAACCATATTGATTGCTTTGCGGCTGACATTGCTCTTGTCCTTCGCAGGACAAACTTCGACACAGAGCGTACAACCCGTGCAATCCTGGCTCGAGACCTGCAGCGTGTATTTGTGATCGGGCAATTCTTTCCACATTGCGTTCGCGCTTTTGAATCCTGCGGGTGCGGCCTCGAGCGTTACGGGTTCGATGACCTTGGCGCGGATGACCGCGTGTGGGCAGACGAGCACGCACTTGCCGCACTGGATGCACAGATCCGATTCCCAGACTGGTACGGCATCGGCGATGCCGCGTTTCTCGTAACGCGATGTGCCGCTCGGGTAGGTGCCATCCACCGGCATGGCACTGACCGGAAGGGCATCTCCGCGACCGGCAATCATTTCGCCCAAAACGTTGCGCACGAAATCTGGTGCACCCGCTGGGACCGGTGGCACCAGTTCACGCTGACTCGAGCCGGTCTCTGGAATCTTGACTTGATGCAAATGCTCGAGTGTGCTGTCCACGGCGGCGAAATTTTGTTGCACGACCGCCTCGCCGCGCTTGCCGTAGGTCTTGCGAATCGCGCCTTTGATTTTGGCAATCGCTTCGTCTCGAGGCAGCACACCGGAGAGCGCGAAAAAGCAGGTTTGCATCACCGTGTTGACGCGGCCACCCATGCCAGCCTCAAGCGCCACGCGATCACCGTCGATCACGTGAAGGTGCAGTTTCTTCTCGAGAATGGATGCTTGAACTGATCTTGGCAATTCGTTCCAAACTGCGTCTGCGGCAAACGGACTGTTGAGCAGCAGCGTCGCGCCAAGTTGTGCCTCGCGCAGCATCTCGATGCGCTCGAGAAAATTCCATTGGTGAATGGCAACGAAATTCGCAGCCTGAATCAGGTACGGCGCTCGGATCGGTTGCGGACCAAAGCGCAGGTGCGAGACGGTTCTCGAGCCCGATTTCTTCGAGTCGTAAACAAAATAGCCCTGCGCGTGTAGGTCGGTTTCCTCACCGATGATCTTGATCGAATTCTTGTTCGCACCGACCGTGCCATCACTGCCAAGCCCGTAGAAAATGGCCCGCACCTCGTTGTCAGGCTCGAGGCTGAAGCTTGGATCGTACTCGAGCGAACTGTGGCTGACATCGTCATTGATGCCGATGGTGAAATGGTTTTTGGGTTGTGTTTTGTTGAGTTCGGCAAACACGGCCCGCACCATTGCGGGCGTGAATTCTTTGGAGGCGAGCCCGTAGCGTCCACCGATCACGCGAGGCACAGCGGAAAGTTGACCATCCGTGAAACCCTCAAGCACCGCCGTGACGACATCTTGATAGAGCGGTTCGCCCGCACTGCCCGGTTCTTTGGTGCGATCCAGAACCGCGATGGATTTGACGCTCGCTGGCAACGACTGGAGGAAGTGTTTGACCGAAAACGGACGGTACAACCGTACGCGCAGCACGCCGACTTTTTCGCCGCTCGAGACGAAGTGCTTGACGGTTTCCTCAACGGTTTCACCGCCGGAACCCATGATCACAACGACCCGTTCGGCATCGGGCGCACCAGCAAAATCGAATGGACGATAATGCCGTCCGGTCAGGACCGTGAACCGATCCATCGTGCGCGTGACGATTTCCGGCACGGCCTCGTAGTACGGATTGACCGTCTCGCGAGCCTGAAAGTACACGTCCGGGTTCTGTGCGGTGCCACGAATCGCCGGATGGTCTGGCGTCAAGCCTCGAGCGCGATGCTGGCGCACCAAACCATCATCGATCATCGCCCGGATGTCGTTGGGCTCGAGCGATTCGATTTTGGCAACCTCGTGCGTGGTGCGAAATCCGTCGAGCACGTGCAAAAACGGCACGCGGGCCTCGAGCGTCGCGGCGTGCGCGATCAAGGATAAATCGTGCGCCTCTTGAACACTGCCCGCGAAGAGCATCGCCCAACCGGTCGCTCGGGCGGCCATGACATCGCCGTGATCGCCAAAAATCGAGAGGCCCTGCGCGGCGAGGCTGCGGGCCGCGACGTGAAATACGACCGGGGTCAGTTCGCCCGCGATCTTGTACATGTTCGGAATCATCAACAGCAAACCCTGACTGGCGGTGAAGGTTGTACACAGCGAACCGGTCTGCAACGCACCGTGCAACGCGCCAGCCGCGCCACCCTCAGATTGCATCTCGATCACGGTTGGCCTCGAGCCCCAGAGGTTCGTTTTGCCTTCGCTGGCCCATTGATCGGCGAGTTCGCCCATGCCGCTCGAGGGGGTGATCGGGTAGATGGCGATGACCTCGCTGGCTTTGAATGCGACGGTGGCGACGGCTTCACTTCCGTCGATGGTGATTTGGCGATGTTCCATACCGGCCTCCGGGCTCGAGGGAGAAGTTGGCTCGAGCGTGTTGATGCACCAAGCCTCGCGCAAGACCGTTACCGGAGCATTACGTCGAGCTTGAGGGCGCATCCGGTAACGATCCGGTAATGCGTCGGATCGAAACTCGAGCGTAGCAATCACCAGAGAGGGGTGTGATGGTATATGGGTCTCGCAGCATCGAAGTCATCGCAACAATCGTCGACGGGATCATCTTCGAGCGTGCCGCCAACATCGACGAAACTCGTTTATTTTTTCAACGAGGGTCAAGGCAGTTGGAAGGACTTGCTCGGCGGCAAAGGTGCAAACCTCGCCGAGATGACGCGCTTGGGCTTGCCGGTGCCGCCCGGATTCACGATCACCACCGAGGCGTGCCGGGCGTACTCGAGAAGCGGTGAGGTTCCAAAAGGTTTCTGGGATGAGGTCAGCACGCATTTGGCACAACTCGAGCAGGTTTCTGGCAAACGCTTCGGCGATCCGAACAATCCGTTGCTGGTCAGCGTGCGTTCCGGCGCAAAATTCTCAATGCCGGGCATGATGGACACGATCCTCAATTTGGGTTTGAACGATGCGGTGCTCGAGGGTCTGACGGCGGCAACCGGAGATGCCCGTTTTGCCTTGGATGCGTACCGTCGCTTGATTCAAATGTACGGCGATGTGGTCATGAACATTCCCAAGCACGAGTTTGAAATGGCGCTTGAGTTCGAGAAAGCCAATCACGATGCCAAATTGGATTCCGATTTGACCGCCAGTTCTCTGAGCGACCTGATCGGCAGGTACATGACGATTTATCAAGAGGCAACCAAGCATCCCTTCCCACAGGATCCGTGGAAGCAACTCGAGGGTGCGGTGCTGGCGGTGTTTCAATCCTGGAACAACAAGCGGGCGCAAACGTACCGACGGTTGCATGGCATTTCGGATGATCTCGGCACGGCCTGCAACGTTCAACGCATGGTCTTCGGCAACCTCGGCGAGAATTCCGGCACGGGTGTCGGATTCACCCGCAACCCGGCGACTGGAGCGCGTGAACCATTCGGTGAATTCTTGATGAATGCCCAAGGCGAGGATGTGGTTGCGGGTATTCGCACGCCGCAACCGATCAAAGAACTCGAGCAGGTTCAGCCCGAGGTGTATTCAAAGCTGATTGAGTTCACCAACAAGCTCGAGACGCATCTCAAAGACATGCAGGATTTTGAATTCACGGTTGAGCGCGGCACGTTGTTCATGCTGCAAACCCGCAATGGCAAACGCACCGCTGGGTCTGCCGTCAAGATCGCGGTGGACATGGTGCGTGAAGGTTTGATTTCCAAAGCGGAGGCGCTCGAGCGGGTTGAACCCTCGAGCCTCGATCAACTCTTGCACCCGCACGTCAAATTCGATCACGGCTTAACCGCGATTGCCAAAGGTTTGCCCGCCAGTCCCGGCGCGGCGGTTGGCGCGGTCGTCTTCACCGCCGATGATGCCGCAGACCTTGGCGCAACGCAGGACGTGATTCTGGTCACGCCCGAAACCACGCCCGAGGACATTCACGGTTTGGCCGCCGCCAAAGGCATTCTGACCGCCCGTGGCGGCATGACCTCGCACGCGGCGGTCGTTGCCCGAGGCATGGGCAAGGCCGCCGTGGTCGGGGCCGAGAGCATCAGAATCGATGTTGAGGCTGGAACATTCACGGTGAACGGCACGACCGTCAACCGCCTCGAGACGATCACGATTGATGGTGCGACCGGCGAGGTCTTCGTTGGGGCCGCACCGATGGAACAACCCGAAGTCAGCACGGACTTGGCGACATTGCTCGAGTTTGCGGACGAGCGCCGCACGTTGGGTGTGCGTGCCAACGCGGATACACCTGAGGACGCGGCTCGAGCCCACAAGTTTGGCGCAACTGGCATTGGCCTGTGCCGCACTGAGCACATGTTCTTTGGCGAAGACCGGCTGCCGTGGGTGCGGCTCATGATCATGGCATCCAGCAAAGCCGAAGAGACCGAAGCCCTCGAGCACCTGCTGCCAATGCAGCGCGAGGATTTTATTGGCATCCTCTCGGCGATGGATGGCCTGCCCGTAACGATCCGCCTGCTCGACCCGCCATTGCACGAATTCCTGCCGCCGCTTGAACAACTCACCGCACAAGTGGCAATGCTCGAGGTCAAGGACAAGCTCGGCACTGAACTCAAGGAAGCTCGAGCGTTGCTGGCCCGTGTGCGGCAATTGCACGAGGTCAATCCGATGATGGGTTTGCGTGGAATTCGCCTTGGCCTGACGCGACCCGAGATCACACGCATGCAGGTTCGGGCCATCGCTGAGGCCACAGCAGTTCTCGAGCAATCCGGCAAAACACCCAAGCCCGAAATCATGATTCCACTCGTTGGCACGGCCAAAGAACTCGAGGTTGCCCGAGCCATCAGCGAGGAAGTATTGGCAGTGGTGCGGCTCGAGACGAATGCGAAACTCGAGATTCCAATTGGCACGATGATCGAAGTTCCTCGCGCCTGCGTCACGGCGGGCGAGATTGCCAAACACGCGGATTTCTTCAGTTTCGGCACCAACGATCTGACGCAGATGACCTACGGTTACTCACGCGACGATGCGCAGGGCAAGTTCATTCCGCAGTACCTCGAGCAAAAAATCTTGCCCAGCGATCCATTTGCCACGCTCGACCAAGAAGGTGTCGGTGCGTTGATGCGCCTCGCGGTGGATAACGCTCGAGCCGTCAAGCCAAGCATCAAACTGGGAATTTGCGGCGAGCACGGTGGTGATCCGGCATCCGTGATGTTCTGCCATCAGATCGGACTGAATTACGTTTCGTGCAGCCCATTCCGAGTACCCATCGCCCGCCTCGCCGCCGCTCGAGCCGTGACCGGTGGCGAAGATCGCACGCGCTGACCCGTTTACGAGGAGAGCAACATGAATCGCAGAGACCTGCTTCAATACGGAAGCCTCGCCATTGGTGGCACACGAATCTCAGACCTGACAGTAGCCCGACAAAGACCGTTCGAACATCAACGAGCTGCATTCAAACGCAGCAGTGCCAACATGGTCGAGGTGCAACTCGAGGCCAGCGAAAAACCAATTCGACTCGGCCAAACTCAAGCGCGTTTGATGACTTACAACTCGAGTTTTCCCGGCCCGGTCTTGCGGGTGCGCGAAGGCGACAAAGTGCGATTGAACTTCACTAATCGATTGCGCGAACCGACGAATCTGCACTTGCATGGCCTGCGGATCTCGCCTGCTGTTGACGCACCACTGCTCGAGATTCTGCCCGGAAAGTCACACCTTTACGAATTCACCATCCCAAAAGGCTCGAGCGGCACGTACTTCTACCACCCACATGTTCATGGTCGGGTCGCCGCACAGATGGGCGCTGGACTCGTCGGAGCGATGATCATTGAGGGTCCACTCGATGCGATGCCGGAATTGCGCGATGCGGAAGAACACGTGATTGTGCTCAAAGATTTGGCGTTGGTCAACGGCGTACCGAGATCACCCACGATGATGGACTGGATGAATGGCATCGAGGGAGTGGTCTATGTCAATGGCTCGAGGATGCCAACCATACGTGCGGGCAAAGCCACGTTGCGATTGCGTTTTGTGAACGCCTCGAACGCCAGGTACTACCAACTCAGGCTCGAGGATCACGCGATGCACCTGATTGCCAGCGACGGCGGCCTGATCGAGAAACCAGTGGCGCTCGAGACGCTGTTGCTTGCGCCGGGTGAACGCGCTGAGGTGCTGGTGCAACTCGAGCGCGAAGGATCGTTCAGGCTTGGCCACATCGGGTATGACCGTGGACGACATACGATGGGCAACGGCATGATGGGCAACGGCATGATGGGTTCGGATCGGGCGAGTCCAATCGATCAATTCGCCACGTTGTTGACGCTGATTGCACCAGCGAACCCAAAACCGCTTGCACTTCCGTCTGGCCTGATGCCGGTCGAACGGTTCGAGGTTGGAACTGCTGCCCTCACGCGCCGCATCGTCATGAAAGAAAGCATGATGCCGATGGGGTTTTTCTTGAACGGCAAATCCTTCGATCATCGGCGCGTGGATTTCAGCGGTAAGCGCGACACGCTCGAGGTTTGGGAACTCGAGAACCAGGGTGACATGGACCACCCGTTTCACCTGCACAGTTATCCGTTTCAAGTGCTCGAGCGCAACGGAGTTCCAGAACCGTTTCGTGCGTGGAAGGACACCGTGAATGTACGAAAAAACGACCGCGTCAAGATTGCGGTTCCGCTGCGGGACTTCACTGGCCTGACTGTTTACCACTGCCACATCGTTGAACACGAAGATCGCGGCATGATGGGCACGCTCGAGGTTCGGGCTTGACTGATGGCTGAATTGGTTGGTCTCGATTGCTCCCAGCCTGCCTGAGTTCAGCAGGTGCTCTGACAAACCGCCCATGTTTCAACCGGGGCCGTCGCGTGGCGGTCCGTAACGGATTCGTAATGCCTGGATCAAACACTGCAACTGGCAAGACCGAAACACAAGACCAAAAAGGAGTGACAGCATGGACCCATTGATCTTGGCCCGTTGGCAATTCGGACTGACCACGGTGTACCACTTTTTGTTTGTGCCCTTGACGCTCGGGTTGGGCCTGATCCTGGCCATCCTCGAGACCTTCGCGTATCGTAGCGGCGACAAGCGTTACGGCGAGGCCGCCGCCTTTTGGGGCCGTTTGTTTGCGATCAACTTTGCGATGGGGGTGGCCACCGGCATCGTGCAGGAATTTCAGTTCGGCATGAATTGGTCCGAATACTCACGTTTCGTGGGTGACATCTTCGGCATTCCACTGGCCATTGAGGCCCTGCTGGCCTTTTTCATGGAGAGCACCTTTTTGGGGTTGTACCTGTTCGGGCGTGACAAATTGCCCAAGGCCGTGCACCTCGCCAGCGCCTGGTTGGTGATTCTTGGCGCAACCATCTCGAGCCTGTGGATTCTGATTGCAAATTCCTGGATGCAAGAACCGACCGGTTTTGTCTTGCGCAACGGTCGGGCCGAGATGACGGATTTCTTTGCGGCGGTGCTTTCGCCGCACGTTTGGGTGCAGTTCCCGCACGTCGTCTTTGGCGGTTGGATCACCGGTGGGTTGTTCGTCATGGGCATCAGTGCCTGGCATCTGCTGCGCCAGCACCGGCTCGAACTGTTCGTCCCGTCGTTCAAGGTGGCGCTGGTGCTGACCACCGTGGCCTCCTTTGCGGCGGCCACCAGTGGGCACGAGCAGGCGCAACACACCGCCAAGGCGCAACCGATGAAACTTGCAGCGATGGAGGCGCTCTGGGAGACCGAACAGCCAGCCAGTTTTAGTTTGTTCAGCGCGATCAACCAAGACGAAAAAACCAGCAGCCGTGAAATCAAACTGCCGGTGTTGCTCTCGCTGCTGGCCAACAACAACACGACCGGCGAGGTCAAAGGATTGAACGAACTGCAACGGGCGGCGGAGGCCAAATATGGTCCCGGCGACTACCTGCCACCCGTGGCCCTCACCTATTGGAGCTTCCGCGCCATGGTTGGCTTGGGCCTCTTGTTCATTGCCCTTTCGCTCTATGGCCTGTGGTTGTGGTGGCGTGGCAAGCTCGAGTCGGCCAAACTGTTTTTGCGCCTGTTGACGGTGGCGATGTTTTTGCCGTACCTGGCCAACAGTACCGGCTGGATGGTGACCGAGTTCGGACGACAACCGTGGATCGTGCAGGGCCTGATGAAAACCGCACAGGGCATCAGTCCGAACGTCAGCGCCCCGATGGTTTGGACCACAATGATCGGGTTCACCGCGGTCTATGCGGTCTTGATTGTGCTCGAGTTGGGTCTTTTGCGCACCTATGCGTTGATGGGCCTGGATGGGCGGCCCGCGCCGAAAACCGTCGATGATCTTGACGGTGTGCACATCTACTGAGGCGTTCGTGTGGTTAATACCTGCGGATTGAGCGACCAAAGCCCTTCATCTGAGGTGATTGTATGGATTTGCAAACCGTCTGGTTCATTCTGATTGCGGTCTTGTTCACCGGCTACTTCTTTCTCGAGGGTTTCGATTTCGGGGTGGGCATCCTGCTGCCCTGGATCGCCAAGGACGACACCGACCGGCGGGTGGTGATCAACAGCATCGGTCCGGTCTGGGATGGCAACGAGGTCTGGTTGTTGACGGCGGGTGGGGCGATCTTTGCGGCCTTCCCGCACTGGTACGCGACGATGTTCAGTGGTTTTTACCCGGCCCTGTTTTTGATCCTGCTGGCCCTGATCGTCCGGGTGGTTGCGTTTGAGTTTCGCAGCAAACTCGATTCGCCCGTCTGGCGTAGGAACTGGGACATGGCCCTGTTCTTCGGTTCGTTGCTGCCTGCGGTGCTTTGGGGTGTGGCCTTGACCAACATCGTGCACGGCGTGCCGATTGATGGCAACAAGATCTTCACGGGCAGCCTGCTGACACTGTTGAACCCTTACGCGATCCTTGGCGGTTTGGTCAGCCTGGTCGTGTTCACCTTGCATGGTGCCCTGTTTTTGGCCTTGAAAACCGCTGGCGAGATCAACCAACGCGCCGTGGCTGTCGCCCGGCGGCTGTGGTTACCGGCAGGTGTGCTCTTGGCCTTGTTTGCCGTGCTCGGTTATTCGCAGACGGATTTCATTGGCACGCTCGGTGTTGTGCCGGGGACGGTGCCGCTCTTGGCGATGGTTTCGTTTCTGGCGGCAGGCACCTTCATTCGGCTCAACTTGGACGGCTGGGCGTTTGCGGCCAATGGCCTGACCATCGTTTTTGGCACGGTCGTGGCCTTTACGGGGTTGTTTCCCAGGGTGATGATCTCGAGCACAAATCCGGCCTTCAACTTGACGATCTACAACGCCAGTTCGAGCCAGTACAGCCTGACGGCGATGTTGATTGTCGCGGCGACCTTCGTGCCCATCGTGCTGGCCTATCAGGGTTGGTCGTACTGGGTGTTCCGCCAGCGCATCTCGAGGCAGACGATTGAGGCCCATGGCGTGGGTGTGCATGCCTCAGATTGATGTCGCCCTTTGGCGTGGGTTCTGTCGTCGCGTTGGCCTGTGGGCCTCGAGCTTCAAGTGCCAAGGACGCGTGCCATGAAACCCTTGCGGGCACTGTCCAGTCGAACCCCTGGCCTGCGCGGAACCATGACCTGGGTGGCAGTGCTTGGGGCGCTCGGCGCGGTCATGACGGCGCTTCAACTGTGGGCCGTGGCACAGCTGGTTGGGGCAATCATCTTCGCAGGCTCAAGCTCGAATGGGTTCTCCGGGACGAGGTGGCTTTTGTTCGTGGCGCTGACGCTCCTCGCCACGTTGTTGCGGTTCGGTTTGCAAGGCTGGCGCGAGACCATCTCCAGCCGGTTTGCCCTGACAGTGACGCGGCATTGGCGCGACACCCTGACACGGGTTGCGGTGCTGCAACGCTCGGGTGATCACCTGGGTTTGATCACACTTGGATTGGACAAACTCGAGGGATACTTTGGACGCTTCTTGTCGAGCGCGGTTCTGATGGGCATGGTGCCACCGGTGCTGCTGGCCTTCGCCTTCTGGCTGGACTGGCTTACCGGACTGATTTTGCTGCTGACCGCACCGGTGATTCCGCTCTTGATGTGGTTGATCGGTGTCACCGCCCGTGACCACGCACAACGACAATTTGCGGCCATGCAACGCCTCGGTTCGAGGTTTGCCGATGTCTTGCGCGGCTTGGCTGACCTGAGCGCCATGAACCGATTTGCGGCGCAACGGCCACTGCTGGCCGCCTCGGGTGAGGCCTGGCACCAGGCGACCATCCAGGTCCTGCGGGTCGCCTTCCTGAACGGGTTCGCGCTCGAACTGACCAGCACCATCGCCACGGCCATCGTTGCCGTCTCGAGTGGATTGCGTTTACTGGCCGGGTCAATGCCATTCGAGGTGGCCTTGCTGAGCATCCTGATCGCACCCGAATTCTTTGCGCCGTTGCGGCAATTCGGTTCGGAGCATCACGCCGGCATGGAGGCGGAACCGGTGGCGGTCGCGGCGCTCGCACTGATCGGGTCGGACTCGGGCGAGACTCGAGCAACCACATCACTCCCGGTGGCAAGACCAGGTTTGATTGGCTCAGAGGCGGCGGCGCTGCTCGAGTGCCGCGACCTGGAGTATCGCTTCGCGGATGCCAGCACAGCCGTCCTCAAGGGGGTCAGTTTTGGCGTCAAGCGTGGGTCTCGAACCGCCATTGTCGGCCTGTCGGGCAGCGGCAAAAGCACTTTGGTACGGTTGATCTTGGGTTTTTTGGAACCCACAAACGGGGATGTTCGACTGGCAGGCCATGACCGCCTTGACCTTGGCCTTGACGCTTGGCGCGAATCGTTCGCCTGGGTCTCGCAAGCGCCGCACTTGTTTCACGCCTCGGTCGCCGAAAACCTGCGTCTGGCCCAACCGGACGCGAGCGAGCAAGAACTCTGGGCAGCCCTTGAGGTCGCCCAGGCGAGCGAATTCGTGATGGCCCTGCCAGCGGGTCTGGCAACGGTGATCGGTGAGCGCGGCTCGAGGTTGTCTGGCGGTGAACGACAACGCCTGGCGATCGCCCGTGCAGTTTTGAAAGACGCACCGATCTTGCTGTTGGATGAGGCCAGTTCAAGCCTGGACGGGGACACGCAGGTCCGTGTTCAAGTCGCGCTCGAGTCCCTGATGGCCGGGCGCACCGTGCTGACGGTCGCCCACCACCTCGAGACGGTCCGGCAGGCCGACCAGATCGTGGTCATCGACCAGGGCCGTGTGGCCGAGATCGGCACGCACCAACACTTGCTCGAGTCCGGCGGTGTCTACGCCCGCCTGCTGAAGGCCGCACAGCCGATCGAGGAGACCGCATGAATGCGTTGTGGCTGTTGCAGCTACCGCGTGCCCGAGCCACACTCAGCCTGGGGCTCGGGGTGATGGTGGTGCTCTGTGGCATTGGCCTCAGCCTGACCTCGAACCTGCTGATCGCCCGCGCCGGGTTTCATCCCGGATTGGAAACACTGGCGTTGCTGATCGTCGGTGTGCGTTTTTTTGGCATCGCCCGCGCCGGGGTGCGCTACGCGGAACGTCTGGTTTCGCACGACCTGACCTTCAAGGCACTCTCAACGCTGCGGTTGCACCTGTTTGATCGGCTCGAGTCCCGTTCACCGTTGCAATTGACCTTCACCCGTGGCGGCGATGCGTTTGAACGTTTCCTGGGCGATGTGGAGACCCTGCAACACGCCTGGTTGCGTGCCTACGCACCGACCATGGTTGCGGTCCTGATCTCGAGCCTGACGGTAACGGGCCTGTTCATGGTGCACCCCCGGTTGGCTGTGACCGCGCTGACCGGCTTTGTCTTGTGCGGTGTGTTTGTCCCCTCTTGGGCGCAGGCCCGGACCAGGTCGCTAGGCTTGCGCCTGACGGACATGCGGGCCACCCACACCGCCCATTTGCAAGACGTGCTCTCTGGCGCAGAGGAACTGCTGATGCTCGGTGCCATGCGCGTTGAAGTGCGAAGGCTCGAGGCCAGCACGAACCAGATTCGGCTCGTACAGACCGGCCTTGGGCGGGTCAACGCGCAGGCGAATGCCATCGCCGGTGCCCTGGCCTGGTTGACCACCCTGGCCTTGCTGATCGTCACGGTTATCGTGTTGAACCGCCATGCCGTGCCGCTCGAGGTGGCTGGCGCACTCGCCTTTGCGGTCCTGGCCAGTTTCGAGGCGATCTTGCCGCTGGGGGCCGCCGCCACCGGCCTGGCCCGCACCCAGGGTGCCGCACAACGGGTCTCTGAGGCATTCCAGGATTCAAAGCGGGCAGATGTGCGGATACTGCCACAGCTTGCCGTGGCATCGCCTGCCGAACCCCGCAAGGTTGCCACCCTGCGTTTTGAACACGTCCATTTTGCCTACGACAGCGCACCCCTGCTCGAGGATGTGACCTTCAGCCTCGAACCTGGACGCTGGTTGGCGGTCATCGGTCCCACAGGTGCGGGCAAGAGCACCCTGACCAGTTTGGCCCTGCGTTTTTGCGACCCACAGCTTGGAAGCATCAGGCTCAATGGCACCGATCTGCGCGATCTGCCGCTCGAGACGATCCGCGACTCCATCGCCTTCATGCCGCAACGCGGTCACCTCTTCAACACCACGCTGCGACAAAACCTGTTGATCGCCAAACCCACCGCCGGTGACGACGGTCTGTGGGCGGTGCTGGAGGCGGCCGAACTGGCCGACACCGTTCGTGCCATGCCAGCCGGTCTGGACACGCTGTTGCACGATGATGGGGCACGGCTCTCCGCCGGTGAACGCCAGCGCCTGCTGCTGGCTCGAGCCCTGCTGCGCGAAGCCCCAGTGCTGATCCTCGATGAACCCAGCGCCAACCTGGATGCCGAAACCGAACGCGATTTGCTGCGCACCCTTCGCCACCTGACCCAACATCAGGCGGTGTTGCTGATCACGCATCGGCTTCAGGTCTTGCAGGCCACCGATGCCACTGTTGCCCTGGACAACGGTCGCATCGTGGCGCGAGGCCAGGCACGTGAGGTGCTGCGCCATCGGCTTTGAGGACTTGACCCTGTGAACGTTGCGATCAGCATTCGGGGTCAGCAGAATTCAGGACCGGCCAACAGATAGTCGATCACGCCCTTGGCCGTGTAACCACTCGTGTCTTGCGCCAGAAAATCACCCAACATCACCAGGTCATCACCACTCGTAACCAGCGCAGGCTCGAGGCTTCCATGACGGATTTGTCCCAAGCCGACATCAGAAGTCAAGGCGTTGCACAAACATTTTCGACCGAGCGTCTCCTCGAGTTTTCCACCCTTGGCGATGTAGGTTTCGACCGGTTCGGCGGCGCAACGAAAACCAATGCCGCCATCGGTTTTCTGATACGCCTCGCGCAAATACCCGAGGTCACAAATCCGTTCTCGGGCTTGATAGACGGCATCATCGGCCAGGCTTTCGGGCAGGTTCACCACCTTGAACGGAAAGCCGGTTGGTGAGGCGAGGGCATCGGTCAAAACGTTGGCGTGTTCGGCCCGAACTTGCTCGAGCACAATGGCCTTGTGCTCTGCCAGCAATCCTGATTCTTGGCAGTAGGCGAACAGCGTACCGACCTGAATGCCCGCTGCGCCACCCGAGAGTGCGGACTGAAGCGCTTGTGGTGAACCCATGCCGCCCGCCAACCAGAATGGCAATCCGAGGTCGGAGAGTTGCTCGAGGTTGACATGATCTTTCTCGCCATATACGGGTTGTCCGAGTTGATCGAAGATCGGCGCACCTCGAGGTGGAGCGTTGTGGCCACCAGCGGTTGGCCCCTCAACCACAAAGCCTTCAATGCTGCCGTTTGCTTTGCGAGCCATGACCGTGGCCAGCAAATTCGAGGCGATGATTGGCAAGAATTTTGGACGCTCGAGTTTGTGATGGCCCAACTCGAACTCTGCCGGATCGAACTTCAACCACGGGCTTTCACTCGAGTTGTTCCAACCCGTGACCTCGAGTTTGATTGAGGCTTCCTGCCCATTTGCAAAGCGGTCGAGCACGGCGGGAATGTCTTTGGGAATGCCCGCGCCCATCAGCACATATTCCACGCCTGCCAGCATCGCGCCGTACAACGTGGCGAGCGTGTGCGTTTGAATTTTGGTCAACAAGTTGATGCCGACCAGACCATCATGTCCCTCTTTGGCGAGGAAGACTTCGACGTAACTGCTCAATGCGATCAATGCCCTCGAGTTGCGATTGCCAAGCCCCGTGTGCATGGGTGCATTTTTGTAGGCTTGCTCTAACCTGCGACCTTCGGTTCGGAAATACTTTTGCAACACAGCCTCGACCGCCGGACGGAATGGGAACTGCTCAAGCGCACGACGAATGTGACCACCCGCATCACCATCCTGCAATCGGCGCACCAGCACCGCGTCCAACGCCGTGCCAGAAACCACTCCCAACTGCCCAAGGCTGGAGACTGCCCGAGCGAGTTGCCAACCGGAAACGGCCACGCCCATGCCGCCCTGAATGATTGTAGGGTGGACCGATGCCTTGGCTTTGAGATGAAACGCATTTGCGGTATCAACAGAATTTGTCATTGCTCTCCTCGTCAAAGCCAATCCATTTCGGAGAGGATCTTCGATTTTGAGCAGGCTAAAATCTGTGCATTACCCAGCCATTACGACCAAGCTCGTCGGACAGAGGTGTTCTTCTGTGAACCTCGAGCGCTCGAGGGATTACGACCCAGGATTTCGGCTTGCGTGCCGTTCGTAGAGGCGCAAAATTTCATTCGCGGTTTCTTCTATAGCGCGACCTGTGACATCGATCATGGGAAACCGTCCACGCCGAACAATCGACTCGGCGTAATCGAGTTCGACTTGCACGCGCTCAGGATCGGTGTACTCGCCACCCTCATGTGTGCCCATCGTGCGCACGCGGTTGCGACGAATCTTGAGCAGCACCTCAAGATCAATGCTGGTGGCGTAGACCTTGTGGTGTGGCAACTCAAACAGTTCTTTGGGCGGTTGAATCCCGGGAACCAACGGAACGTTCGCCACCTTGTAGCCGAGGTTGGCCAGGTACATCGAGAGCGGTGTCTTTGAACTTCTCGAGACACCAATCAAAACGATGTCTGCATGCGTCAGGCGTTGCGGCAAACGACCGTCGTCATGGTTGACCGTGAATTCAACCGCATCGACGCGACGAAAGTAATCTTCGGTCAAATAATGGTGGGGCAAGTTTGCCTGCGTCGGCTCGAGGTTGAAGGTTCGGGCCATCAGCGCAACGACAGGGGTCAGCAAGTCCAATGCGGGCACACCATATTTCTCGGCAAGGTCTGCGAGGAGTTCGGCCCACAGTGCATCGCCCAATGTGTAGACGATCAGGCCACCAGACTCTTTGGCATCGATCACGATTTGCTCAAACTCCTTGGTGCTCGAGCATCGTGCGAACAGGTGAAATTTTGTGCTGTTCGCCTCGATCTTGAACTGCGCGAGTGAGGCTCGGGCGGTGGTTTCGGCGCTTAGTCCGGTGGCATTCGAGACGATAAAAACGTGGTGAATTTTCATGCGTTGATTGTACGCGCAGGGCATGACAAGCGTTTTCTCCGAGAGGAGTTTCGGTTGATCGCTCGAGTGATGGCTTGCTGCTGTAACGAAACGGTAACGCTCAGACCGCATTGTGATCTTGACTCGAGACGGCTCGAGCGTCCAATCTTCTCTATGCTCTAACTGTTCACCAATTGTTCGGAGGTGATCGTGACCGAGGCCATTCATTCTCCGACCAAAGACCGCCGTTGGAAACTGATCGAGGCCACCATGCGCCGTCATGGGCATCAGTCCAACGCCTTGATCGAAACGCTACACGCCGTTCAGGAGTCGTTTGGCTACCTCGAGATGCCCGCACTCAGGGAGGTGGCGCGTGCTTTGAGTGTGCCACCAAGCCGCGTCTACGGTGTGGCCACCTTTTATCACCTGTTCACGCTCAAACCCGCCGGGCGACACACCTGCGTCGTCTGCACCGGCACCGCCTGCCACATCAAGGGCGCACCCGGCATCCTGCGGGTGTTGCGCCAAGACGTGAACCTCGAGCCGGGACAAACCACGAAAGGCAATATGGTCAGCCTGCTGACGGCACGTTGTCTGGGGTCGTGCGGTCTCGCCCCAGCAGCCGTTTTTGACGGCGAGGTTATTGGCAAGCTGACCCCGGAAGTTGTCAGTGCTCGAGTCAGGGGGTGGATCGATCATGACGCTTGAAGATCTCGAGCGAGTTGGCAGCGAAACCAAAGCGGAGGCGGCACGTTTCGATCATGGTGTTCGGGTTTGTCTCGCCGCCAGTTGCCTCTCGATGGGCAGCGACCGTTTGTGCGATGCATTGAGTGCCGAGGTGCGACGACGAGACATCGAGCATCAATGTGCGGTCAAGGGTGTGGGTTGCCTGGGCCTGTGTTCGGTTGGTCCGCTGGTGGCGGTGGATTCGAGTGGTTCAGTCTCGAGCCATCTCAACTCGAGGACGCTCTACCAAAACGTCACGCCAGAGGATGCGCCTGAGATTGTCGAGCACCTTGGCGGCAAAGCTGTCACCCGGCTCGAGTGCCCAACGAACATTCCGTTCTTCACCAACCAGTACCGTGTCGTGCTCGAGAACGTCGGCCTGATCGACCCGGAACGACTCGAGGAATACATTGCCGCTGGTGGCTATCGCGCCCTGCTGACCTGCGTGAACTCGAGTACGCCCACACAGGTGATTGCTGAGATCGTTCAATCCAATTTGCGTGGGCGCGGTGGCGCGGGCTACCCGACCGGTCTGAAATGGAGCACCGTCGCCAAAGCCAGTGGCGAGCGCAAGTACGTGATCTGCAACGCCGACGAGGGCGATCCTGGCGCGTACATGGACCGCAGTGTGCTCGAGAGCGACCCGCATCGGGTGCTCGAGGGCATGGCGATTGCGGCCTTCGCGGTTGGCGCGAATCGCGGCTACATTTACGTTCGTGCCGAGTACCCGCTCGCGGTGACGCGCTTGAAAACGGCGATTCGTCAGGCGGAACGGGCAGGCTTGTTCGGCCCGAACATTGGTGGCACACCGTTCAGTTTCAGCGTTGAGATTCGCCTCGGCGCGGGCGCGTTTGTCTGTGGCGAAGAGACGGCATTGATTGCCAGCATCGAAGGTGGACGCGGCACACCACGCCCACGTCCGCCCTACCCAGCCGAGCGCGGACTGTGGGGCATGCCAACGCTGATTAACAACGTTGAGACGTTTGCCAACGTGCCTGCGATCATGCGCAACGGTGCGGCTTGGTTCGCCGGGATTGGCACGGAACGCAGCAAAGGCACAAAAGTTTTTGCGCTTGCCGGAAAGATCAACCACACCGGCCTGATCGAAGTCCCGATGGGCACAACCCTGCGCGAGATCGTGCTCGAGATTGGCGGCGGCATTCCCGATGGCTCGAGTTTGAACAATACAAGCTTCAAGGCCGTGCAGACGGGCGGCCCGTCCGGTGGTTGCATCCCAGAAGCGCACCTTGACACACCGGTCGATTACGAATCGCTGGTGCAACTCGGATCGTTCATGGGTTCGGGCGGCATGATCATCGCTGACAGCGGTTCGTGCGCGGTGGATCTCGCAAAATACTTCATGGAATTTTGCATGACTGAATCCTGCGGCAAATGCATTCCGTGTCGAGTTGGAACCATTCAGATGCACGCGCTGCTCGAGAAGATCAGTCAGTTCGAGGCGAGCTTGGAAGACCTCGCACGTCTCGAGGAACTCTGTGATGTGGTGCGGCACACCAGCCTGTGCGGGCTTGGTCAGGGCGCACCGAATCCGGTCCTGTCAACCCTGCGGTTCTTCCGCGAAGAATACCTGGCGCACATCCTCCAGCACCGCTGTCCGGCGGGAGTCTGCACCGCCCGCAACAAGCAGGAGGTGATCGCATGACCACGCCCACCAGCCGCGTCAGGACACTTTCAATCAACGGGCGCGACCTCGGAGCGCACGAGCGACAAACCATTCTCGAGGTCGCACGCGAGAATGGTTTGCCAATCCCATCACTGTGTCACCTCGAAGGTCTGTCCGAAGTCGGCGCTTGCCGCTTGTGCCTGGTCGAAATCAAAGGCTCGAGCAAACTGCAACCCGCTTGCACCACCGAAGTTCACGAGGGCATGGAGGTCGTAACGCATTCCGAGCGTTTGAAGGCGTACCGCCGTCAGATTCTCGAGTTGCTGTTCAGCGAACGCAATCACGTTTGCAGCGTCTGCGTCTCGAACGGTCATTGCGAGATGCAGGATCTTTCCGTCAGCCTCGGTGTGACGCAGGTGCGCTATCCGTACCTCTCGCCGAGCATGACGCTGGATGCCTCGCACGAACGATTTACCGTAGACCACAACCGTTGCATTCTCTGTACCCGTTGCGTGCGCGTCTGCGACGAGATTGAGGGGGCGCACACCTGGGATGTCATGGGCCGAGGCATCGATGCTCGAGTCATCACCGATCTCAACGACCCGTGGGGCTCGAGCACCTCTTGTACCGGTTGCAGCAAGTGCGTGCAAGTCTGTCCAACCGGCGCATTGTTTCTCAAGGGTCGCGCCGTGGGTGAGATGGAAAAACGACGCGACTTTCTTCCCTACCTCGAGAAGATGCGGAGGCGATCATGAGCAAGATCAAATTTGCCACCGTTTGGTTGGATGGTTGTTCCGGTTGTCACATGAGCTTTTTGGATTTGGATGAGCGACTGATCGACTTGGCCGAAAAAGTCGAGGTGGTCTACAGCCCGTTGGTGGATGCCAAAGAATTTCCACCCGATGTGGACGTGACGCTGGTCGAAGGTTCAGTCTCGAGTGCGGGCGACCTCGAGAAGATTTTGCACGTCCGTGAACGCACGCGCATCCTGGTGTCGCTCGTCGATTGCGCGGTCACGGGGAACGTCCCGGCGATGCGCAATCCATTCGGCGCGGCAGCAGTGCTCGAGAAGGGCTACGGCGCAAATGTGCCCACTGACAGCTTACCTGCATTGCTTGAGCGCGTGCGTCCCGTGCATCAAGTCGTGCCAGTGGATGTGGTGGTCCCCGGCTGCCCACCCTCGAGCGACACGATTTTCTGGATGCTGAATGAACTTTTCGAGGGACGCACGCCCGACCTCGCGGGCCACAGCAGATTTGGAGCGTGAACCATGACCATCCACTCGGGCCAACCAAGACGCATCGTGATCGATCCGGTGACACGCATCGAAGGGCACGCGAAGATCACACTGCAACTCGACGAGACTGGCGAGGTCAGCGACGCCTGGTTTCATGTCACGCAATTTCGCGGGTTTGAGAAACTCACCGAGGGCCGACCGTTCCACGAGATGCCTGCACTGATGTCGCGCACCTGTGGAATTTGTCCGGTCAGCCATTTGATCGCGTCCTCAAAAGCCTGCGACGAACTGCTCGCCGTTGAGATTCCCGAGGCCGCCGTCAAGTTGCGGCGCATCCTGAATCTCGCGCAATTGCTGCAATCGCACGCGCTATCGTTCTTTCACCTCTCGAGTCCAGACTTGCTGCTCGGCATGGACAGCGATCCTGGAAAGCGCCACCTGTTCGGTGTGCTCGAGGCCGCACCACAACTCGCTCGGGATGGAATCGCGCTACGCAAATTTGGTCAGCAGATCATCGAGTGGTTGGGCGGCAAACGCATCCATCCCGCCTGGGTCGTACCGGGTGGTGTGAACGCGCCATTGAATGCCGAGACTCGAGATCGCATCCTGTCTGGAATCCCCGAAGCGATGCGGGCGGTTGAACGCACGCTCGAGACGTTCAAGCCGCTGCTCGAGAAGTTCAAACCCGAGATCGAAAGTTTCGCCAATTTCCCCAGCTTGTTCCTGGCGTTGGTTGGACCAGATGGCAACCTCGAGCACTACGACGGGAATATCCGCATCGTTGATGGTGACGGAAAAACCGTTGAAGACAAGCTCGGGCCATCACGCTATCTCGAGTTTCTGGACGAACGGATCGAACCGTGGAGCTACCTGAAATCTCCTTATTACAAACCGCTCGGCTATCCCAACGGAATGTATCGGGTTGGTCCGCTCGCCCGGTTGAACGTCGCAAAAGCTTGCGGTACACCCAAGGCTGATAACGAACTCGCGTGGTTCCGTTCACTCGAGTCGGGCATGATCAAGAGTTCTTTTCACTACCATGCGGCACGATTGGTCGAGATGGTCTATGCGCTCGAGAAAATCGAATTGCTCTTGCAGGAACCTGACATTCTCTCCGAGCGCGTGCGGGCCGTTGCGGGTGTCAACCGACTCGAGGGTGTGGGTGTGGCCGAGGCTCCACGCGGCACGCTGATGCACCATTACAAAGTCGATGCGAACGGATTGATCACCTGGGTCAACATGATCATCGCCACCGGTCACAACAACCTCGCCATGAATCGCGGTGTGTTGCAGGTGGCCAAACGATTTGTTCATGGCGAGCATCTCGAGGAGGGCGCACTCAATCGCGTTGAGGCCGTGATTCGCGCCTACGATCCGTGTCTGTCGTGTTCGACCCACGCGCTCGGACAGATGCCGCTCGAGGTGAAACTGCTAGCGCCCGATGGTGCAGTGCTTGAGACGGTCTCGAGAAATTGAGGTGCGAATGCGTTCGAGGTTTGGGGCCAGTAAGAACACCGTTGGGCTAGAGTTGAGCCATTCACGCACGGTCGTGATTTGTTACGGGAATCCCCTGCGCGGCGATGATGGTTTCGGTTGGCAGGTCGCGCAATGCTTGATCGAAGCCAGACTCAAAAACCTGGATGTCATCACCTGTCATCAACTCACACCTGAACTCGCCGAAGTCATCTCTCAATCTCGAGTGGTGGTGTTCGTAGACGCTTCACTTGGGGTTCACGCTGGCAAGATCACGGTGCGCGAACTCGAGCCGAACCTGTCCTCAAAAAACTTTACGCATCACCTCGAACCCGCTCAGGTTCTTGCATTTTCACATTCAGTTTACGGACGCGCGCCTCGTGCATGGTTGATCACCGTTGGTGCTCTTAACCTCGAGCACAGTGAACACCTCTCGCCTCAGTTTGCTGCTGCGATTCCAAAAGTGCTCGAGGAAGTTCAGCGGGTTCTTCAGCTTCCGTAACTTGATGGTAACGCCCGTGGATCAGGCTCGAGTCCGAGGATCGACCTCATGTCATGTTGGGCTTGATACTCGTTTGGTAAGGGTACGCCCAAGCATGGTGAACTGGAGGGAAAACGTGAACACTTTGAATCTGCCAAGAACATCAAGAACAACCACAACCCGTGCAGAATCGTCATGGACGGGCCTCTATTGGGCAGGGAGCATTTCGGCGACCTTGTTCGTGATCTTGATCGTTGTTCCTATCATGCTTCTCTTCATTGCGCCCCAGCCGCCGCTCTTGGACGGAACAGCCCTGCTGCAATACATCGCTGCTCACAAATCGGTCTACCTCACGGAGCTGGTTTCATTTGTGGGTCTGAGCCTTCCGGCTTTGGTTGTTTTCCTGGCGCTGTATGTGGCCCTCGATCAGGTGAACTCGAGCTTTGCCGCCATCGGAGCAATGATTGGTATTGCTTCCGAGACCATAGCGTTGGCGTACAACAGCAGCCCGCCATCGCTGAATCCAGGCTTGCTCCAATTGAGCAATCAGTACGTGGTAGCCAGCAGCGAAGCGCACCGTGTGGCCCTGGCGACTGCGGCTGAAGGCTTGATGGCCGTGAGCAACGCCGTCAACGGTGCGGGTATCTTAACCGCGCTTGGCATTCTGATTCTTTCGTGGGTCATGCGCCAGGATTTCTTTTGGAGGAATGCTGGGACTCTGGGCATCGTGACGGGCGTTTTCGGGATCGTCAGTGAGGTGCTGCGCGACGTGATTGGTCCCGGCTACTTTCTCTACGGGATGCTTCTTCCGGCCTGGTTTGTTGCGGTCGGCTGGAAACTCTACCTGCTTGGGAAGCGCAATCGAGAACTCAGCCAAGGAGGTGCAAGTTGATTCAATGCAATTCCAGTCTGGCTCGAGGGGCAACTGCAAGATCCCGAACGCCGATTGCCCAGAAGGAATTCGTTGAACAGGATTCGATTGAGGAACTGAACAGAAAGAAGGTGTGTGTTGTGCCAACCATGCAAGAGGCAACCAAGGATTTTCTGGCGCTCAAACGCATCGTGGTTGTGGGTGTTTCCCGCAACCAAAGCAATGCAGCCAACCTGATCTACCGCAAGCTCCACTCGAGCGGTCACCAGGTTTTCGCGGTCAATCCGAATGCCACCACCGTCGAAGGAGACATCAGCTATCCCAACCTGAAAGCCATTCCTGAGAAACCCGAAGGCGTGGTGATTGTCACCAAATCCGACGTGACCGAGCAAGTCGTGCGCGAGTGTGCGGAACTGGGCATCTCGAGCGTTTGGATGCACAACGGCATGCACTCGCTGGGAACCAGTGTTTCAGCGACCGCCGTGAGCTTCTGCCGCAAGCACGGTATCACCGCGATTCCTGGGGGTTGCCCCATGATGTTCGTCAATGATGCGGACATTGGGCATCGGGTGATGTGCTGGTTCCAAACCGTGGCTGAAAGCCTGCCAAAGCAGATTTGAATTCGAGCATGCCGAGGCTTGCATCAATGGGGAGCAGTGATTGGGGTTTGAACCATGACGACGACCGGCGAAAATCAAGTGTTGGCCGTGTTCGGTGCGACCGGCAAGACTGGGCTGGCATTGATTGCCGAGGCGCGTCGGCGCGGCTGGCAGGTTCGGGCACTGGTGCGCGGCGCGGCCAAAACGCTCGAGGGTCAAGTGGGTGTCAAAATCGTGCGTGGCGAGTTCTCGAATCTTGAGTGTGTTCAAGAAACGATTGCTGGTGCTCGAGCGGTGTGTTGTGTTTTCGGTCCGCACCCACCGTTCACCGATGTTTTTTGTGCAGATGCGACTCGAGCCGTGATTGCGGCGATGCATTGCGGCGGTCCGCACCGTTTGATTGTTCAGACGGGCGCGATGGTGGGGCATAACCTGCCAAACTGGACGTTTGCCTGGCGACTGATGACCTCGATGTACCAGCGTCAACAAGCCAACGGTGCTCGAGATCGACTTGAGCAGGAACGGCTGGTGTTTGAGAGCGGTTCGGATTGGACGATCATCAAACCGCCCCGTCTGACAGATGGCGCGGCGCTTGGTCAGGTTCACGCCGGTTCAGGAGAGCGTGTCGGTTTGCTCTCGAGGATCAGTCGCGCCGACCTGGTGACTTGGTTGATGGATGAGATCGAACAACCGAGGTTTGTTGGTCAGGTTGTGTTTGTTGTTGGAAGGTGACTTGAATGAAACAAACCAGTGTTCGCACCATCCAAAGCCGCTCTCATGCGATGACAAAGCAAGGCTCGAGGGTTTCAAGGGTGTTACCAGACGAGGCTTGGCTGCGCTTGCTCGGGGCCGATCCGCGTCCATGGTTGCTGCAATCCGACGAACCTGCTGCCCGTTGGGTCACACTCAGCCACCTGCTTGATCGTGCCGAAGATGACCCTGAATTGATGGCAGCGCATCGGGCGGTGCTCGAGCATCCGGGCACCAAGGAACTGATCGGACGTTTGCCCAATTGGGAAAAAAACGTCGGAGCTTCGGGACACAGCAGTCCAGCCTTCGCACCAAACATGCTTCACTTGCTGGCCGACATGGGTGTGCGTGGCGGTGACAATGCACACATCGAAGGCTTACTTGATGCGATGCTCGAGCATCAGTCGGAAGCTGACCGGTTCCAATCTTTTGGCAGTCATCCTCGGGTTCCAAAACCGTTTTGGGGTGCGCTGCTGTGCGACACGCATGCGATCACCGAGACGCTGGTGCGCTTCGGACGCGCTGAAGATCCACACACTCGGGCGGCCTTCGAGCGCATGGCGGCGGACCTCACTGACACGCCGCAAGGTCTGGCGTGGCCGTGCCTGCCCGATCCAACCGGCGGCTTTCGTGGACCAGGCCGCAAAGCAGATGTTTGCCCACAGGTGACACTCGAGGCGTTGCGTTGCTTTGCACGATTGCCTGAAGATCAACGGCTCGAAAAACTGCTCGAGGTGGCCCATACCGCATTAAGAGTGTGGCGGGCGCGCGCAAAAGAAAACCCGTACATGTTCGGTCATGGCATCAGTTTCAAAACGGTCAAGTGGCCAGCCCTCTGGTACGACGTGCATTGGGTGCTGGACACGCTGGGTCGCCACCCGGCACTTTGGCGTGGCAAACGTGCCGATCCCGCCGACCGACGCGCCCTGGCAGAACTGGCGGCCTGTCTGATCGCCTACAACTTCGGATCGGATGGAACAGTGACACCGAAATCTTGCTACCGAGGATTCGAGGGCTTTTCGTTCGGTCAAAAAAAGCATCGGTCACCGTTCGCCACCGCACGACTGGCAGCGGTGTTGCGTCGCTTTGATGATTTGACCGACGAGATCCGAACGATAGACGTGCGCCACCTGACGGGCTCCAAGGGCGGAACGGGGCAGTCAGTCCCACCTCGAGCGTAGTACAAGTGCGAAGTAGTCAATACGAACCTGTCAGGTTGAATGCTCGAGCCGATAAAGCCATCATCAAAAACGGTCTATCGAGAGAACGCCGTCATTCCCAGGTACGCCGCCAGGCCAAGGATCAGTGCGGCGAAGGCACGCCTCAAACCGAGGTTGCCGATCTTTGGTGCGATGCGCACGGCCAAGCTCGAGCCGATGATGCCACCGAGGATCATTGGGAGGGCGTAAGCGAAAGGCACATTTGCTCCGGCCATCAGTCGCAGGCCAAGCGCCACCAAACTGTTGAGGGCGATCACCAGTAAGCTGGTTGGAACCGCCTGTCGCATGGTCAAGCCGAGCGCCAGCAGCGCCGGAACGATGATGAAGCCACCGCCGACACCAAAAAAACCGGTCGTCAATCCGATCAGTGTTCCAGCCAGCATGATCCTCGAGATTGAAACCAGATGCGTTGAACTGGTTTCATCGGAGGTGCTGTACAGCATCTTCGTGGCGATCAGCACCATCAGGCCGGTGAAGGCGAAAGTCAAGATTTGAGGACTGATCAGGTGGTTCGCCCAGGTGCCCGCGATTGAGCCCAACAGTCCGGCTGCGGTCACGGTGAAGGCCATTCGGTATTGCACAAGTTGTTCGCACATGTATACGCGCAGCGCGGCGATGGCGTTGACCGCGACGATCACCAGGCTGGCGCTGGTTGCGGCTTTCGGCTCGAGCCCGATCACGCCGATCAGGATGGGCACGGTCAGGATCGAACCGCCACCGCCAACCAGTCCCAGGGCCAGTCCGACGGGAATGCCCAAGAGCAGGGCTTGCACAAAAATGGTGACGGTCATGAATGCCTCTGGTTTCGAGACTTCACTCAAGGGGGAAATGCTGGGCGTACCCGAACGTACCGCCCGTCAGGTTGGCGATGTCGTCTTTGCCAATGGCACTCAGGTATTGCGCGGCGTTGCCAGATCGGTTGCCGCCTGCGCAGACGAGCACGATGGGTCCCTCGAGTTGAGCACCATGTTCGGCGATCTCGCCAAGTGGAATGTTTTCCGCGCCGGGCACGTGACCGTTCTGGTATTCCGAGGGTTCACGCACATCGATGATTCGTGCGCCGCGTTGATGCCATGACTCGAGTTCCTGAGCAAAAATATCCTGATGGCTTGGTTGGTTCATGCTGATCCTTTTTTGACGGGCAATCCGGCCTGTTGCCATGCCTGAATGCCGCCGCTGAGGTTGTGGACTGTGAAACCTTGCGCCGCGAGCGCCCTGGCAGCACGGGCACTGCGCATACCACTGGCACACTGACAGATGATCTCTTTGCCTTTAGGCAGCGTCTCGAGTTTGTTGGCGAGTTCGTCGAGCGGGATGGTTTTAGAACCTGGGATGCTGAGCGCTTGACGTTCAAGTGGGCTGCGCACATCAAGGATAATTGCGCCCTGCTTGACTTTTGCCAGTGCTTCGTTGGGCGAGAGGTTGTTGAGGCTCGGCTGATCCAGCCCGAGCAGACGTTTGAAAAATGCGATCATGCGTTCACCGTGCTTTTTGCGATCCAACCTTCGTAGCCCATGCCGAGGTCGAGCACGTTCTCGAAACCGTTTGCACGCAAGACACTGATCGCTGCGGCAGAGCGGGCTCCGGCTTGGCAGTGAACGACCACCGGGCGGTCTCGAGGAATTCGTTCGAGATTTACAAGCAAGCGACCCGCGTGGATGTGCGTGGCGTTGGGAAGATGACCGGCGGCGTATTCAGCCGTGGTGCGCACATCAAGCACAAACGGATTTTTCAGGGTTTGAAATTGCTCATGCTTGATCGGTGTTTTTGATTCGAGTTTCAAGCCGTCGAGCGTGGTGGCGAAACCCAAGATTTGGTCAATGCCAACGCGGGAGAGTTGGTCGCGCAAATTGTTGGCTGTCTCGAGGTTTTCGGCAAGCAGCAGATAGTCACGTTCGGGTTGCAGCAACCAGCCTGCCCAGGTTACAAAATTTTTGCTGTTCGGCAGGTGAATTGATCCGGGCACCGATGCAGCTTGAAATGCTTCTCGAGCACGGGTATCGATCAGGATTGCACCGTTCTCAAGGGCGTGCTGGAGTTGAGCGGACGCAAATTGCTCCAGTGATGCGCGTTGACCGAGTAAATCTGGACCCGTTTTGTTCTGGCGTTTCATTCGAGCAAAATACGTGGGTGCGTCCGGTTGACCCTCGAGCAAGGCTTGCGTGAAACCCGCCTCATCGTTGTGCTCGAGGTACGAGACCCACCACGCGAAACGGCACTCGTAACCGACAGTGCTCGAGGCCACCGCACCCAACGCCTTTCCGCAAGCACTGCCCGCACCGTGACCGGGCCAGACTTGCACGTAATCGGGCAGCGTCAAGAATTTTTCTTTCAGGCTCGAGAACAAATGTTTGGCCCCGACAAAGCGCGAGTCTGTACCACCGGCAGTTTCGTCTATCAAGTCTGGACGACCGATATCACCGACGAAAACGAAATCTCCCGTGAGGAAGAATCCCGGTTCGTTGGCGCTGGCCCCATCGGTGATCAAGAAGCTCAAGTGTTCTGGAGTGTGGCCGGGTGTATGTACAGCCGTGATCGTCAAGTTGCCGAGGCGAATTTGACTGCCGTCACGCAAGCCAGTGTGATCAAGGCTGTACTGCCAATCGGGGCCGCCCTCATCGGACAGGTAAAGGGTTGCGCCAGTGGCATTCGCAAGTTCTCGAGCGCCGGAAAGATAATCGGCGTGAACATGGGTTTCACTGATGGCGGTGATGTTCAAGCCTTCGCTGGCGGCGGTCTCGAGGTAAATCTGGATGTCGCGTCGAGGGTCAATGACGATGGCACTGCCGTTGGCCTGGCAGCCGATCAGGTAGCTGGCCTGAGCGAGATCGTTGTCGTAAATCTGTTTGAAAAACATTCGTCCTCCAGAGTGTTGCTTGGCCCAACTTACTGATGGCAATATATACCCCCTCTGGGTATCTTGTCAATTACCCAGAGGGGGTATAGTGACCTCCGACAAGGAGCATCCCGTGAAAAAAGCTGCCGTACTCGAACCCGATTTCAAAGCCGACAAAAGCAAAATCCTCAACCGCCTGCGCCGCCTCGAAGGTCAAGTGCGTGGCCTGCATAAAATGGTCGAAGAAGAACGCCCCTGCCGTGACATCCTGACCTTGCTCGCCGGGGTGCGCAGCGCCCTCGATGCCGCCGGAGATCAGATTCTCGAGGCGTACCTTAACGAATGCCAAGCGGATTTCAAGCAGGGACAGGGCGATGTCGGCGGCGTGGTCGAAGCGGTTCGGCTCTTGCGACGTTGAGGATCAGATGATCGCGTCAACCGGTTTGAACGGCTCGAGTAAGTCCACCCGATGGGCTCCAAGGCGGTACAAATCGATACATTCTCGAGGCATGTTTTCCGATTTCTCCCGCGTGGGCGCAACCACCAAGCCTGAACATTTCAGCCTCGCGTACTTTCTCGAGACTGTGGACTGACCTGCCGTGCTTGATGGTAATTCCTCTGTAACGGGCAACCTCTAATCTGTCGTGGCGATGTTGCCACGACACAGTTAAATCCCAGAGTAGGACACCACGAGGAGGAGGCCATGCAACCTGATCCAGCGATGTTCAGCGACCAAGAAAACCCGCTCGAGAAACGCATTCCCTTGTTTCGCTCGTTGTTTTTCATCAAGTTCATTCACACCCTGATTTTTGTGTTCTTTAGTGTATGCATCGGCATCGTGATCTTCTCGGCACTGACCGGACTGATCGGTTGGCTGACCTGGACGGCTTTCGTCTTGGTGCTGCTCGAGGCGGCAGTTTTCCTTGGCAATGGCTACCGTTGTCCACTGACCAACTACGCCGAGAAATTGGGCGCGAGCAATGGTTCGGTGGCCGATCTCTTCTTACCGTTGTGGCTCGCCAAACGGCTTCCCGTGATTGCCGGATCGATTTTTATTTTGGCTTCTTTGGTGCTGGCGTTTCGGGTGTTCGTCTGAATTGATCTGCTACAGGTGCAGGTCAAGTTTGGTCGACACCCATTACCGAAAGAAACTCCGAGCACCCGTAACAGAACGGTAATGTCAACCGCGCAACCTCGAGTCTGGATCGGACGCGCTTGAATTCACGCCGAGGTGGTTTGAGGCAACGGTCCGCAATCGGATTGGCTCGGGCGTTGGTTCGGATTTTTCCCGTCCACACTCGAGTCAGGTCGATCCACAAAGGAGGCCACGATGAATGGCACTACCAAAGTCAATTTACCCGGTCGTGATGGAAGGGGAAAAAAATGAATACGACAATGACCACAGCACAGATAAAAGCAACAGGTTTGCCTTCCAATAGTCTGGAAGGTTTTAGGCGGCCTTCACCCCGAGATTCAGCGCGTTCTCAATCAACGCCAAGCATTTATCCAAACTCAACCCAACAGGTAACAAGCGAATAATTCGATCAGCAAACAACTCGTTATACGCACGTCG
>JANOWZ010000054.1:0-1669 GCA_031418155.1 Deinococcales bacterium | reverse complement strand
GTGCGGCAGGTTCACGCCTTGCTTGCCGAGCACGTACCGGGTGAAACCGCTGCAATCGAAGTTGTACGGGCCGCTCGAGCCGTAGACGTACCGAGCGCCAATGAAGCGGTACGCGGTACGAGAAACGCTGGGTCGGTTGCTGGGAACACTCGAGGTGCTGCGCTGAGGGGTGGTTTTGGCCACGGTTGCACCGCTGGGAATCTCGAGCACTTGACCGGGTTGGACTTGCTCGCCGGTCAAGCGATTCACCATCAAGAGGCGGGTCAGGCTGACATTGTTGGCCTTGGCGATAGCGAAAAGAGTGTCGCCCGGTTGGACCGTGTAGGATTTTGCGCTGGCGAAACCGCAGAACATCAGGGCGGCGGCACAGGCGAGAAGGAACCTTCGGGTCATGGGCGAGAGTATAGGCAGCGTCCTGGGCCTTTGTCGTGAGCGTTCAATGGCAAACCGTGCGGCAAGGGTTACAATTGTTGCCGCACAGACGGGCGAAAACGCTCTCATTTGAACCAGGGTCGAAACGAATGAAACTTAAGATGATTCTAAGAATAACCTGGATCAACCTCATAGAAGGCTCCGCAATATCAGCCCCGACCCTAGGTTAGCGATTGAAGGCACGGTCTGTTGTGAGGCCACTCACGTAGGCCACCAACAAGTCCACCACCGCCTGCACATCCTCGAGCGCCACCATCTCCGAGGCCGAGTGCATGTACCGCAACGGAATCGAAACCACACCCGTTGGCACACCAATCCTCGAGACCGCCGTCGCATCGGCATCCGTGAACGTCCGGTCCCCATTCGCCGAAAGCGTCGTGGGAATGCCTTCACGTTCAGCCACCTCGAGCAATTCACGCACCACGACCGGGTTGGCGAACGGCGAAATGTTGATGTTCGCGCCCGAACCGAACGGAACCTCGCCAACTTTTTTGGCGGGCACTCCTGGCTGCTTGGATTCAAAGGTCACATCCACCACCAGGGCCACGTGCGGCTCGAGCTTGAAGGTGGCGACACGCGCCCCGAACGAACCGATCTCCTCCTGAACCGCCGCGAGCGCAATCACCTCATGGGCGCAACCGGAGGCCGCCAGAACACGCAACGCCTCGAGCACCGCGAACGCCCCGACCCGATCATCGAGTGCCTTTGAGACCAATCGACCCTTGCCTTCAGCCACCGCACCGAACTCGAGCACCGGACCCTCGAGCACCGCGACATCGCCGACGCGCAGCAAGCGCTTGACCTCATCGGCCTCGAAACCCAGATCAAGCGTCATGTCGGCAATCTTGACCGCCGTGCGCTTATCGTCACCCTCGAGCAGATGCGCCGGTTTGCGCCCGAGCACTCCGATCAAATCGCCATCTTTGGCAAGCACCCGCAAGCGCTGCCCGAGCAGAATCTGTGCATCCCAACCACCGATTGGCGCGAGCGTCGCAAAACCATCCGCATCAATGTGCGTCACGATCAACCCAATCTCATCGATGTGACCGGTCAGCAAGACTTTTAACCCTGAACCCCCAGATGCCGGTTTGATGCTCGCGTAAACGTTGCCGTGATAATCCGTGGTCACGCTCGAGAAACCTGCCGCCTCATCCGCCCAGACTTTGGCGGCACGGCCCTCAAACCCGCTCGGACCGGGCGCTTCGAGCAGGGCTTTGAGGAAAGGCAGGCGTTCGGC
>JANOWZ010000053.1:0-4515 GCA_031418155.1 Deinococcales bacterium | reverse complement strand
AACATGGTCTTCAATGTGGATCGAATGCTCGAGAATGTTCGCGCATCGCATGGCTTGATGATGACCGAGGCGCTCTCGTTCGCGCTCGCGCAGCACATGCCGAAAAGTGAAGCGAAGAAAAGGAGTGCAGATTTGGCGCGTGAAGCCCTCGAGACAAAACAAAACTTGATCGAACTTGCTCGAGCAAAAATCACTGTTCCGATTGATTGGGATTCATTTCAAGAATCAAAATACCTCGGTTCGAGTAACGACATGATTGACCGGGTGCTCGAGGCTGCAAACGTGATCGAAGACGAAAGGATTTCCCGTGCATGAAGTCGTGATCGTCAGTGCAGTACGCACGCCGATAGGTTCGATCCGAGGGGCGCTCTCGAGCGTGCGCCCCGATGACCTGGCCGCCATCGTCATCAAAGAGGCTGTGGCTCGAGCCGGAATTGATCCACTCGAGATTGAAGAAGTGATCTTTGGTTGCGCCAATCAAGCCGGAGAGGACAACCGCAACGTCGCCAGAATGGGAGCCTTACTTGCGGGCCTGCCGCAAACCGTGGCGGGCGTAACCGTGAACCGTTTGTGCGCCAGCGGTCTGGCCGCGATCAATCAGGCGGCTCGAGCGATCCGATCCGGTGAGGGTGACATCTTCGTTGCGGGTGGCGTTGAAAGCATGACCCGAGCACCTTACGCCATGCCAAAAAACCCGAGTGCGTTTGGACCATCTGGGAATGTAACCGCGTACGACACGACGCTCGGTTGGCGATTCCCGAACCCGGCCATGGAAGCCTTGTTCCCGCTCGAGCCAATGGGAGAAACCGCTGAGAACATTTACCAGATGAGTCTCGAGGGAATAATCTGTGGTGGCGAAATCACCCGTGAACAACAGGATGCGTTCGCGCTCGAGTCGCAACGTCGGGCTGTTCACGCGATGCAATCTGGCTATTTCAAACGGGAGATTGTGCCCGTTCAGATTCCTGGACGAAAAGGTGTGACCGTGTTTGACACCGACGAGTACCCACGCTCGAGGACTTCCGAGAACTGTTTGGAACTCGACACCAGCTTGGAGCAACTCGGGAAACTCAAACCTGCATTTCGCAAAGGTGGCACGGTCACAGCGGGCAACTCGAGCGGCCTGAATGACGGTGCGAGCGCCCTTGTATTGATGAGCGAATCTCGAGCCGATGCGTTGGGTATCAAACCTCTTGCCCGTTGGGTCAGTGGTGCCGCCGCCGGTGTCGATCCGCGAGTAATGGGCCTCGGGCCAGTGAATGCCGTGCCGAAAGCCTTGGCTCGAGCCAACATCGAACTCGAGCATTTGGATTTGGTGGAATTGAACGAAGCCTTCGCCGTGCAGTCGATTGCCGTGCTGCGTCAACTCAAGATTTCGGAATCGATCACCAATGTCAATGGCGGCGCGATTGCGCTCGGGCATCCATTGGGTTGTTCGGGTGCTCGGATCGTCACAAGTTTGATTCACGAATTGCAACGACGCTCGAGCTTGGGTGAACGAGCACGCTACGGTCTCGCCACACTCTGCGTCGGGGTAGGTCAAGGCGAAGCCGCCATCATTGAACGCATCTGAAAACCCGCTCGAGTTCGGAGAACCATGAAGCAAGTTCCGCAAATCACGCCCGCCCAAGCCGCCGCGATGGTCAAGACTGGCGATACGATCCTCGTTGGTGGTTTCGGCATGACCGGTCATCCCGTCCATCTGGTTCACGCACTGGCCGAAACGCAAACTCGAGACTTGACTTTTGTCGGCAACAATGTTGGCGAGGCCGGTTTGGGTGGCGGACGGTTGCTCAGAAACGGTCAACTCAAAAAAGCCATCGGCTCGTTTTTCACCAGCAATCCCGAAGCCGTTGCCGCCGCGCAATCAGGTGCGCTCGAGGTTCAACTCATTCCGCAAGGTTCACTTGCCGAGGCGTTGCGTGCCGGTGGTGCGGGCATCGCCGCGTTCTTCACACCGACCTCTGCCGGAACGGTGATTGCTGCAAACCTCGAGACGCGAGATTTCGCTGGTGTGCCGCACGTGCTCGTGCCTGGAATTCGTGGCAACGTCGCACTGGTTCGCGCTTGGAAGGCCGATACTGCCGGGAACTTGCAGTACCGCATGACCGAACAGAACTTCAACCGTGCGATGGCGACCGCCGCCGATCTGGTGATTGCCGAAGTTGAAGAGATCGTGCCAGTTGGCAGCCTCGGGCCGGAGAACATTCACACGCCTGGCATGTACGTCGATTTTCTGGTGCAGGCGCACGTGACACTCGAGTTGCTCGGCTCGAGCGCCAGTGTCAAGGCGAGCATCAAGCGTGTGGACGATGCACGAATGCACATGGCGCAACGCGCCTTGCTCGAGTTGCAACGCGGCAATGTCGTCAACCTCGGTATTGGTATTCCGACCTTGGTCGCAGATTTGATCACACCTGAGCACGGGATTCTGTTGCACACTGAAAACGGAATGCTCGGCGTGGGACCATCGCCTGAAGATGGCGGTGCGCTCGAGTATCCGGTCAATGCGGGCAAGATTCCGGTCACGGCTTTGCCGGGTGCGAGTTATTTTGACAGTGCCGATTCGTTTGCCATGATTCGAGGTCGTCATGTCGATGTGGCGATCATGGGCGGGCTCGAGGTGGATGAGGCGGCGAACCTGGCGAACTGGGCGGTTCCTGGCAAGCCACTGTTGGGTGTTGGTGGCGCAATGGATTTGGCGAGCGGTGCGAAAAAATTGATCATCACCATGACGCACACGAACAGTGATGGCTCGAGCAAGATCGTGCCGAGTTGCGTGTTGCCGATCACGGCCCGAGGTGCGGTGGATTTGATCATCACGGATTTGGCGGTGTTTGAATGCTCCAACGGTGAACTCGTGCTGAGTGAATTGATGCCGGGTGCGAATCTCGAGGATGTGCGTGCGAAAACGACTGCGAGGTTTATTGAACGGCTGTGAACAAATCTGCCCGTCACATTGCCGTTTATTACGATCAGCATTCGCCCGCTTGGACGCAATGCGCCAAACTGATTGCCAGTTTTAGTTCTCGAACCTGGACCAGCATTTACGTTCATGACGAGCACTCGAGCGCGAGTGTGCAAACCGGACTGACCGAGGCGCACGCCAAAACGCGATCTCGAAAAGTGCTCGCACCAAGCATCATCGCCTCGAGCGAATTTGGTTTTCAAAACACACCGGTTCGGGTCAGTGGCATTCTCGCCAACCTTCGCAGTGAGGTGAACGCCGCCCTCGAGCGTGGCGCGAAAGGCGTGCTGTTCCTGATCGAAATGACCTGGGCGATTCGCACGCCGTCCGGTGCGGTCTACCTGCGCGAGTACGAGGCCGCGATTCACGAATTGACCCTCGAGCTTCCCGTCGCGTTTGCATGTTTGCACAACCAGCACCTGCTGCTCGCCTCGCAATTGCTTTCGAGTTTGCTCGCGCATCCAAACCTGATGGCCGTTGATGGCCTGCACGAGAATCCTCATTTCGTGCCGCCCCGCATTCTGGCAAGGCAAGACGAACGCGCCCATTTTCGGCATTGGCTCGAGGGCATCAGCCCAAGCCTCGCGCAGACGGTTCCGGTCGCAACCTCGAGCGATGTGCTTCAGAGCACGCATCACGTGGACTCGCCCGAACCGTTGATCCTGGCGGGCGGCACAGAAGGCCAATGGAAAATCCGTTGCTTCGGCCCGCTGCGTGTTTACCGCGCCGACGGCTCGAGCTTTGATTGGCGCGTGCCACAGGGCGCGACGCGCAAAACGAAAACGCTGTTCGCGTACCTGCTCTTTCGTGGCGAACAGGGCGCAAGCAGCGAAGAACTCGTCGATTTGCTCTGGCCGAACGCCAAACAGATCAAGCAGGGATTGAACCGCTTGCACCACACCATCAACAGCCTGCGGCACGTGCTCAGACCAGACGGACAAGGCGCGGAACACCTTCGGCTCGAGGCTGGACGTTACTCCCTGGCCGTACCGGAACACACCTGGCTCGATTACCCGATGTTTCAAGAACTGTGCTACCAAGGCAACGCGCTGGTGCAAGATGGCGACCTGCAAGAAGGCATCGTCGCGTACCAAAGTGCCGAACGCCTCTACACCGGGGATTTCCTGGCCGACATTCCGCTCGAGTACGCCGCGAACGAAGAGTTCGACTGGTGCTGGGGCCGCCGCTACTGGTTCAAAGAAATGCACTTGAAAATGCTCTCGAGCCTGAGCGCGTTGTACCGACAAACCCAACAACTGGCCGAGGCACTGACCTACGCGGACAAGGCCTTGCGGCTCGAGCCGTGTTCGGAGATTGCGCACCGCGAGAAGATGCTGGCATTGCACGCCGCGAATCGCCGGGATGCGGTTGAACGGCAGTATCGGTTGTACCTGCATTCGCTCGAGCGGTTTGGCATGGGTGAACCCTCGAGTGCGGTCACGGGATTGTACGAATCACTGCGGGGAAATTGAACTTCATGCGACACGATGAAATGTTTCAAGCACCCGTGCAACCTCAAGCATCCTCGAGAAATTTGCATTCCGATA
>JANOWZ010000052.1:0-16248 GCA_031418155.1 Deinococcales bacterium | reverse complement strand
GCCTTGTCGTGGTGTTGCTGGGTTTGAAGTGTTGGATCGGCTCGAGAAACGTCTACGAGGTCAACAACCCGGCATTCGGGTCGGACACATTCGCGTTTGATTCTGCTCGAGCATGGGGTTCCTTTTGCGGCCCAATTTGGGCGTGAGGTGACTGTACCGTTCAATGACAAGTCTTGTAAGTATTCCTGGAAACATACAACTTTGGTAAGTCATCCGACAGACACGTAAACGACCTATGATGAACACAAATGCGACTCTCGAGCACCGACATTTACACCCTCAAGGCACTCGCCCATCTCGGCATGCTGCCCGAAGGTACTTGGGTTCACGCGGACGGCATCGCCCAGGCCGCGAAAATCCCCAAACCGTACCTGGTCAGATTGCTCGCCGCACTCTCGAGCCGAGGCGTGGTTGCCAGCCGTAAAGGAGCAGGCGGCGGTTACAGCCTCTCGAGGCCTGCGCACGAAATCACACTGCTCGAGGTCATGCGATCCATTGACGGCCCGATTGCCTCCCTGTCATGTGTCTCCTTGAACTGGCCCAAATCCTGTGCCGAAGCTGGCCGCTGCAACGCTCGAGGTCGCATCTGGGAACGAATGCGTGACGCGATCATTCATGTGCTCGAGACCACCAGCGTCGCCGATCTGGTCGAGGATGCCAAGGCTGGAGTGGATTACGCCCTGTGCCTGGATCACCTGCTGCGTCCACATCCACTTTCGTACACCCTGAAGACTCAAACTCAATGATTGACCCGAGCATTGCGTGTTAGGCTCCGCGCATGCAAGCAGTGGTGTTTGACCTGGAAACAACCGGACTTTCGGCCCAACGTGATGCCATTCTCGAGATCGGCGCGATGGTCGTCAACGACGGTCAGGTCAGCACGGAAATCTTTCACGCGATGGTCAATCCAGGCCGTCCAATCCCATTTTTCATCACCAAAATCAATGGCATCGATGACCGAATGGTGCGCGATGCGCGACGCATCCATGAAGTGCTGCCAGAATTTCTCGAGTTCATCGCTGGACGCAAATTGGTGGCGCACAATGCCAGTTTCGATGTTGGCTTCATCGCGGCAAATGCTGCTCGGCTCGGGCTTGAGGCTCCAGTCAATGCGACCTGCACCGTTGAACTCTCGAGACGGATTTTCCCACGTGAACGCAGCCATAATCTGGACGCGGTTGCCGCCCGTTTGGGCCTGAGCACCAACGGCACACGACACCGCGCAATGGCCGATGTCGAACTGACCGCACAAGCGTTCATTGCTTTTGAACGCAAGCTCAGTAACTTGGCAGTGACTCGAGCTTAAAGGCAGCGGAAAGTCAAAAAAGAGGAAAGATTAAAGTAACGGCTCCAAACTTGAGTTTTAGCTTTTGGCCGTTACTTTAATCTTTTGTCTGCCCTTAACCCACCGCGAACAAAATGTCCGCCTGCGAAACCAACGTGCCCTCCACGAAGGCTTGACAATTCGTGCGGCCCAAACTTCGGCGGAAATACTCGAGTTTAACTTCGAGAATCAGTTGATCACCGGGCACGACTGGCTTCTTGAACCGCGCGTTTTCTATACCCGTCAGAAATGCGAGCTTGCCACCCTCGAGCGCCCCTTCAAACAAGAAGATGCCCGCCTGAGCCATCGCCTCGAGTTGCAGGACTCCAGGCATGATTGGACGGCCCGGAAAGTGACCCGGAAAGAACGGTTCGTTGACGGTCACGTTCTTCAGGGCTCGCACGAACTTCACGCCAGCCGCGTCCTCGCCGGTCTCAAGCAGACGGTCGATCAGCAAGAATGGGTAACGGTGCGGCAATCGCTCGAGCACGCCCTGAATGTCAATCATGGTGTACTTTAACCCGCTCGGGATTCGCCTGGGTTCACCTTGAGCCTGCATTCATGAACCGATGACGAACCCAGATGGCCTCGAGAGTGAGTGATCCGCGTAAGATTTTCACGTCTTTTTCGCTTTCTGGGGCCTACAATCGATCCTAGTGCTTTCCTCACCGGTCTCGAAATTCAGTCGGGATACGCGCCTCGGGGGTTCCAACATGCGAACACAATCGATTCAATTTCTCGCCCGTTCTCTCGCGCTGACCGCATTATTTGCCTCTGGCGCTTTTGCCCAGAGTGCTTCCGATACAGTCAAATGCGAAGTTCCCGCCTGGGAAACCAAAGTCAAAGCTGCCCCTGGCGACCTGACGTTGGTCGTCGAACTCGGCAAGGCGTACCTTTGCGCCGGACGGTTCCGCGACGCGCAGTACACGCTCGAGGATGCCGTTGCACTGGACTTCAAGAGCTTTGACGCGCACTTCTTCCTGGCGCGTTCACTGTTCGATCAGGGCGATCCAGATGCGGCCCTGTTCGAGTACGGTCAACTTGCGGGCCTCTACCCGGAACGCATGGAACCGCAATACCAGATGGGAGTCGTGTACTCGAGATTGCGCAAAGCAGATGATGCGATCAAATCCTTTACCACTGCGATTGACCTTGGCAAAAAGGCCGAAGCTCCAGTCAATGTCATGATCGATGCATACAGCGGCCTGATCTCTCAGCAACGCGCCAAGGGCGACACCGCCGGGGCCGCCAAGAGTTACGAAGACGCTTTGGCCCTCAAACCGGGCGATTCGAGCTTGGCCTTGGGCCGTGCGCAAATGCTCTTTGAGTCCGGCAAGCCAAACGAGGCACTGCCGCAGGCTTACGAGTTGGTGCGTCAGAATGCCGCGAATGCTCAGGCCGTTCTGTTGATCGCCGACATCTACGAAAAGCAGGGCCTCGCCGACCGGGCCATCCGCGAGATCGACCGGGCGCTCGAGGTTGTGAAATCCGGCAAGGACCGCTCAAACCTGCTGACCCGTCGCGGTTTGATCTTGCAGAAACTGGGCCGCAAAGCCGACGCGATTTCGGCCTTCACCGCCGCGACCAACACCTACCCTGAGGCGTGGGAGGCGCAGTACAACCTCGGCGTGCTCAAATTGAACAGCCAACCCAGCGAGGCGTTGGCGCACTTTCGTTCGGCGGCCCGTTTGCGCCCAGAGGATGGCGAGATTCAACTCAACATCGCCGCCACCCAGATGCTGCTCAAGAACTACTCGGCGGGTTACACCGCCGCAAAAACCGCAATCCAATTGCTCTCGAGCCCAGCCAGCAAATCCAAGGCTCGTCTCTTGGCGGGACAGGCCGCTTACCTGAGCGGTCAGTACCAGGATGCGGCGCAGGAACTCAAGCAATTGGCCACAAGTGAACCGGCCAACTACCAGAATCAACTCTGGTATGGCTTGACGCTCTTGGCACTCAAGGACTCGACCAGCGCGATCATCGCACTCGAAAACGCCACCAAGCTCGACGCTGCGGCGACCGAAGCCCGCACGAACCTTGGCGCGGCCTACATTGCGGCCAAGCGCTACACAGATGCGGAGCGCGTTTCGAGGGAAGTCGTCACCATCGAACCGAACAACGCCGATGCGCTCGCCAACCTCGGCATTGCGCTCGCCAACCTTGGCAAACGCGATGAGGCCCGTGAGACCTTGCGCAAGGCCGCAGGACTCGGATCAACAGCGGCCAAACGCGCCCTCGAAGCATTGAAGTAAGCAATCCAGTCAACATGCTTTTGCGGGCGGGCCAATTGGTCCGCCCGTTTCTTGATGGTCAAATACGACCAATTGAGACCCTCAGGGCATCAAGACGCTCGAAATTTTCGTTCAAGAATTGCGAAGGAGTTACGCTCGAGATCAAATCAGACTACGGTGTTCGCTGTGAACGCACTCTCATGCGGATAAAGGGTAAAGTATTGCCATGAATCCGATGGGATGGTGGCGACGGAACTGGGTCGATACCTTGATGATCACCCTGATCCTGCTGGTCGTTGGCGGTTTCATTTCCCTGTTGCTGCGCGGTACTCCCGGCCTGACTGCAACGAACAACACTCCGGCCACCACCGCAGGTCAGAACGTCACCACCTCGAGCCCTGCAAGCGCTCCAACTGCGGATTCGACCTCCAGCCCAAACGCCACATCGGGCAAACCAGTAACCGCACCGACAACCAAGCCCTCTAGCACATCGGGCCAAAAACCCAGCGGCTCGAGTACCACTGAGGGGAACAAAGCCACCCCGACCGAAATGACCAGAGTCGAACCGAGCAGCGTCACGGCGAGCGCCTCAAGCAAACCGGCAACCGGTGCGTCATCGACTGACGAATCGGCGATGGGCAAGGAAAGCCAAGCCCTTTCTGCCAACAGCTCGAATGCACAAAGTAAAGCCGATTCACCACAACTCGACTCGAGTGAACCGGCACAAGCCACGGGTGCGCAAGCGCCGAGCAGCGCGACTGTAACGCTCTCCAAGGCCGCACCGAAGCCTGCTCCGCCCGTGGTTTCAACCATCGTTGAAACACCAGTCACGCCAAAGCCAGTGATTCAAGCCCCTCCGGCACGCCCAACGCCGATCACGAGCGCCAGCAAACCGGCGGCCAAGCCTCAGGTTGTCAACAAAGCCGTGACCTCGAGCCCTTCACGGTCGGTATACCTGCGCTCCTTTCGCGTCGCCGTCGGTAGTTTCAGCGCCCCTTCCCGTGCCGAAAGCCTCGCCTCGAGCCTGCGCGGTGGGGGTTTGCCCGCACGGGCGATCCGCTCCGGTGGAAAAACCGTGGTCATCGTCGGACCGTACAAAACCGAGGGTGAAGCGCAGGCCGCGTTTGATCAGGTCAAAACCGCTCACAGCGACGCAATTTTGTTCAAACCCAATGGCATAAAAGTCCGAGCCAACGCTGGCACGCAGGCAGGCGACGCGCCCAGCGAAACTGCACCGGCCCAGGCAGTTCCAGAGGCCACCTCGAGCACGCCAGCGCTAGCGAGTGATGATCTGACGGTCGTCTCGAGCCCAGAGGGGCCTCAAACGGCCCCTGAGCCCACACAGGCCAAACCTGCACCGTTGGGACGTTACCTGCAAGTCGGGGCCTTCAAAGACATCGTCAGCGCCGGTCCAGTCCTGACAAAACTCGCCAAGTACGGGTATCGCGGCACGCTCGATCAGGGCAGCGACGGCCTGACCCGCGTGCTGGTCGGACCGTATGACACCAATACCTTTGAACGGGCCAAACGCAACCTGCGCTCTCGAGGATTTAAGGTTTTTGCCGCCAAGTGATCCGCCCATCCGTTTTCGCATCCCACCTCGTCGTGAAGTGGGATGTTTTCTATGTGTTCAAACCTGAGTCAAAACCGTTTATTCTGACCTCAGCAAAACCAATCAGCAAAACCAAACCGAACTCCAAACCTGCAATTGTTCCACCAACGAGGTGAACCATGTCCGACAAAAACGAGATCTCCATTCCCACCGCCACCATCTCGAGGCTTGTGACATACCTGCGCATCCTGACCAACCTCGAGCGGGGCGGTGTCAACCGCACCAGTTCCGATCATTTGGCAGAAGAAGCACAAGTAAGTGCCTTTCAGGTGCGCAAGGATTTGGCCTACTTCGGGCGCTTTGGCACCCGAGGGATGGGCTATACCGTCTTGACCCTGCGGCGCGAATTGCAACGCATTCTGGGCCTGAACCGGCGTTGGAAGGTCGCCATCATCGGTATGGGGCGGCTTGGGCAGGCTTTGGCGGACTACCCCGGCTATATGGAAAACAACCTTTACGAGTTTGAACTGAAAGGATTGTTTGATACCGATCCAACTAAGATCGGCAACGTCATGCACGGACTGGCGATCACCCACATCAATGAACTCGAGTCCAATGTCAGGCAAAATGGCATCGATATGGGCTTTATTTGCGTTCCTGTGGAAAAAGCACAGACCGCAGCCGACTCTTTGGTGCAAAGTGGTGTCAAGGGGATTCTCAACTTCGCCCCGACGGTACTGGAAGTACCGGACGACGTGGCCGTTGAGCAGGTGGATTTCATGGCGGGCATGAAACGCTTGGCGTTTTACATCCTGAACCCGCACTTGAAAGGACTCAGAGAGGAACAAACATGAATAAAACCTTAACAGCAATGATTGGTGCGCTAGCAATTGGCTTGACCGCATGCAGCACCGGTGACTCGAGCTTCTCAACCGGATTTGTGGAAATCCGACCAAACAGGACCGTCGCCGGTAACGTCACGATCACCGAAACCTTAGACAAAGAAACCCTCAAAATTTCCACCAAAACCGAGACAACCTCAGTCAAGTGGATTTTCAGCGCAGGCCCAGGCTCTCCAGGCGGACGAATCTTGGGCTTCAGAATCACCAGCGAAAAAGTGGGCAGCAACCCAGACTTAATTGATCCCAAAAAGCCGTTTAATGTGGGCGGCATCAATGTCTATGTGCAATCTGGCTGGAGCTGCACGCCGGCCCCAGGTCCATCACAATCATGTCTGGGTGTCAACAAAGACAAGGCCAATGGTGCAGCAAGTGTGGCGGTGGAATTCGCTCCATCAGGAGCACTCGAATCCTTTATGCTCGCCAACCGTGGCTCTGCCAGCGTGACCTACAACTTTACGTTTTATGGTGTGGACGATGCGGGCAAGCCTTTCGAGATCGCACTCCCAGGAGAGGTCATCACCGGTACATACAACAAGGCCGGCTAACCGACACAAATTCCATCCAGAGCCCTCGAAAACGTTCGAGGGCTTTATGTTTTCAGACCCAAACATCTTCTTGCGCAGCCCGTAAACTCGAGCCATGAACGTCACACCCAATCAGGCCGCCCGCATCCTTGAACGATTGCTGCAAACCCCAACCTCACCGCCCGTGTACCTTGAAGGTCCACCGGGAGTAGGTAAATCGAGCGTGATTCATCAGGTGGCCCAAAAACTGGGGCTCGAGGTCACAGATGTTCGTGCGGCCTACCTGACACCACCGGATTTGATCGGTCTGCCCGCGCTCGAGCGCGATTCGGGACGGACCACGTATTTTTTGCCAGAATTCTTGCCACAGAACGGCTCTGGCCTGTTGGTACTCGAGGAGTTGGCGAGTGCTGCGCCCGCAATTCAGGTGGCGTTGTACCAGTTGCTGCTTGATCGGCGCGTCGGTTGGCGTTACAAGCTCCCGGACGGTTGGCGGGTGATTGCGACCGGCAACCGGCTGGAGGATGGTTGGACGCAACCACTCTCCCCTGCCCTGGCCACACGCCTGTTGCGGCTCGAGGTGCGGGCGGACCTGGACGAGTTCTTGGGGTTCGCCATCGAGCACGGTTTGCACCCAATGGTGGTCGCCTTCGTGTCACGCAATCCGCATTTGTTGCAGCAACCATTGGAGAACAGTCCGCATCATCCGAACCCGCGCACCTGGGTCATGGCGGGCAGCGTTTTGAACGCCTTTGTGGACGAATTGGACTCGGGCGACCTCGAGCCCACGTTGGCCGGGGTTCTGGGCGATGGCACAGCACGGGCGTTCACGGCGTTCTTAAAACTTTCTGCGTTCGTGCCAGATGTCGAGGCGATCCTCGAGCGCGGTCTGATCCCAAGCCTGCCGAGCCTGAGCGAACGCCCCGATGTCGTCTATGCGTACTCGAGTGCCCTGGTCAGTGCCCTCTCGAACCGGATCACACCCGCACGGGTTCGGAATTTTGCCAGGGCGATCAGTGAACTCGAGGTGGAGGCCGCGATGCTGGCGGCAAGACTGGCCTTAAAACAACGCGGCGTCGATGAATTACTGACTGGCGTGCCCGAATGGAAGGCGTTTTACACCCGGCACCAGGCGGTACTGTGACCAGGCTGGCTCGAAATACAGCAATTTCACAAATGATTTGGAATCAACGCATTTGGCGAGCGTCAAGCTTGCTTGCTGGAGCAAGATGCGAATAGAAACGACTGCGGTTGAGGAAAAATGAGCGAATTTTGCCCGCAAAATTCCGAATCATTCCGAAACCCGCTGTAAGGCATCAAGGGTTCACCGTGACGGTGGCTTTGACCTCACGGGTGGCATAACCGTTCTTGGCAAGCAAAGTGTAAGTGGTTGTGACTTCAGGTTTAACGTCACGTTCAAAGAAATCGGTCTGACGGAACGATTCAACCTCACCGAACGGCTCGAGCGTGACCGTGGCCTCATCATCTGCCCGGAAACGCAAGGTGGAAATCTGACCCGCCGAGACCTGATTGGGCACGGCGGCCAGGAATGCTCGAGGTTTCAGGTCGTACTCGGGGGCGCAGACACCAACTGGGCTGGGTTGGATGATGGTCTCGACCAGACAAAACGCGGGCAAATCTACCGATTGGTCTTTGTCCTTGATCTCAATGCGTTCTTGGGCCGTCAAAACCCACTGTGCCGCGTTCGGGTCATCGCCCGGACTGAGAATATTGACAAACTCGAGGCTGTATAGACCTGGTGGGACTCGAGCAATCAAGACACCCTCTTTGCTGGTGCGCACAATCCGGCCCGGACCCGTTTTTTCTGTACCATTCGGACCATCTTTGACCGGTGTCAAGCGCAATCCAGACCGCTCGAGCACAACCTCCTCGGGTCCACGTTGATCGTTCTTGTCGGCATCGTAAAACACTTGAACCCTCAAGGTTGGACGATCACCCGTCCCGATCTCGAGCACGCCATCGACGGGTTCGAGTGGTTTGGGTTCAGGAGGTTTGGGCTCAGGTTTCGGATCGGGCAACACGATCACCGACGGTGTGACCGGCACCGTTGGGCTTGGCTCAGTGCAGGAAATCAAAAACACGAGCGCGGCCAGCACTGACCACCCCAGACCGCCCCAAACTTTGAATATCAATTGCATCGCGTGAGAGCCTAAACCCCAAAGATGAGAGTCCCGACCAGAGCATCCCCGAACCGAACCGCCACGAGTTGATCTACGGCAAAGCCAAATCTGATAACCTGCAGGCATGGGAAAAGCCCGCCGTGAAGCCAAACTCGCCCGCCGCACCAAAGGAAGCAAATCTAGTTCCGGGGCACGTCCGGTGTTCTCCTGGAAAGAAACGCTCGGTCGCATGGCGAAGGTCGCCCCTCGAGTGTTGCTGATGACGTTGCTGCTGGTCGCACTGCAAGCTGGCGCGAGCCTCCTCAAAATCCCATTCTTAAGCAGCCCGCTCGGGCAGTTGGTGATGTTTGGGTTGGTGTATTTTGTGATGTTCCGTTGGATTTACGCCGACGTATTGCCCACACGAAAAAGATGAGTTTTCAAGCCTTCGGCGGTCAACCCGACGCGATCAGGCCCGGAGCCTGCGCGGTCATTCGGGACGCTCGAGGATGGATTTTGTTGCATCAACGCAGCGACAACGGTTTCTGGGCCTTGCCCGGAGGCGGTTTGGACCTGGGTGAAAGCTACGCCGAATGCTGCGTGCGCGAGGTGCGAGAAGAGACCGGGCTCGAGGTGGCAATCCTGCGTTTGGTTGGGATTTACTCGAACCCAATTGAAAACGTGATCCGATACCCAGACGGACGGGCCAACCAATCGGCCAGCGCGGTCTTTGAGTGCCATGTGACCGGTGGCGAACTGCGGCTCGATCACGAATCCCTGCAACTCGAGTGGTTCGATCCCAACAACCTGCTCGAGCATTTGCCAGAACCGTTCTTTCCGAACCACTTGCCACGCCTGCGTGATGCGCTGGAACATCGGGCCGAAGCATTTTGGCGGTAATCCAAGTCAAAACTTGCGGGCAATCTCGGCGCGATACGTTTCAAACACCAGCATGAACGCGCCCTGATCGCTCGAGCCAGATTGGGTTGAGATTGTATACGCACGGCTGGCCCGAGCATCGGGCAATCCAGTCTGATTCCACAAGACATCGCCAAGGTTCGAGGCCGGAATCAACTGGCGTTTGATGAACAGGCGATCCAGCAAACGACCCACGGGCAATTCGCCACGCTCGAGATCGCCTGCGAATTCGGCTGGGATTCGGTCAACTCGAGTAAACGTTAAATTGTCCATCATCACCCAACCCGCCACGTGCAAACAGGTGATGCGTTCAATCCAAGCTTGACCGCCCAAATGCTCGAGTACATCGTCCGGCACGGCATCAACTCGAGCTTGCGAATGCAGGCAAAGTTCGACTGGACCACCCAAGATGACCTCGCACAAGCGCGTGGTCGAACCATCCTGCCCGAGCAGAACACGCAACAGGCTGGCCGAGACCGGATCATCATGGGGAAAGGATTCTCGAACAAGCGGGACGTTCACGCTCGAGATTGTATGGTCAAATCAGTTTGAATGTCGCGCATGATCCGACCACTTCTCAACCTCGGCAGCGTGCACGAAGTTTTCGCACGTCTGCGATCACGACCCGGTGCAACACTGCTCGAGAGTTCTGCGATCATGACCGGAATGGGTCGCTGGTCGTACATTGTGACCGATCCAACAGCGACGCTCGAGGCTCGAGGCAACACCACCACATTTCAACTCGAGACCTGGAGCAATCCGTTCACGGCACTCGAGATGTTGTTGCAACGGTACAAGCTCGAGCCTACAAACGATGGGCCTGATTTTCAGGGCGGATTTATCGGATACCTCGGATACGATCTCGCACGGCACCTCGAGACGTTGCCCAGCATTGCCGAATCCGATTTGAACTGGTCGGACATGCGCTTGCACCTCGCCGACCTTGTGCTCGTGCACGATGGGTTGAACGGACACTGGTACGCGATCACGCTCGAGCTTCCAGGCTTTCACAACCGCGAACAAATCTGGAATGACATTCTCGAGCAGGCAGCACATGCGAACGCAGAACCGGCAAAATTCGAGGCGGGCGAACCCATTTCGCGCACGCCAAATCGAACACACCTCGAGCATGTTCAACGCGCCCTCGAATACATTCAGGCCGGAGATGTTTTCCAAGTCAACCTTTCGCACCGACTCGAGGCAAGTTTCTATGGCGATCCTTGGGAATTGTACGAACGGCTCGCCGAACGCAGCCCCGCCCCGTTCGCGGCCTACATTTCTGGCCCCGACTTCACGATGGTCAGCGCTTCACCTGAACGGTTCCTGAGCCTTCAGAACCACACGCTCGAGGCACGACCGATCAAAGGTACACGCGCTCGAGGCAGCACACCAGAACTTGATGAACTCGCCAGACACGAACTCGAGACGAGCCTCAAAGACCGAGCCGAAAACCTGATGATCGTGGATTTGTTGCGCAACGACCTCGGGCGCATCTCGAAATTCGGCAGCGTTCGCACACCAGATTTGTTCAGGCTTGAGGCGCACGGTCCCGTCTGGCAAATGGTGAGTACCGTGACCGGCGAACTGCGCGAAGGGCTCGGACCCGTTGATGCCGTGCGTGCGAGTTGGCCCGGAGGCAGCATGACCGGCGCACCCAAAATTCGCAGCATGGAAATTATCGAAGAACTCGAACCGGTCAGGCGTGGCCCCTACGCGGGCAGCATCGGTTATTTTGATCTCTCAGGCTCGATGGATTTGAGCATCGTCATTCGCACCGCCATGATTGACCATGCTCGAGATCGGGTGCTGGTTCAAGTCGGTGGTGGGATTGTTGCCGATTCAATTCCGCAACTCGAACTCGAAGAGACATATGCGAAAGCTCGAGCGATTCTGGAGTGCTTGCGGGGTTGAAGGTCAGGGCGACCACAAGGGATTCTTGATCCTGAAACCTGCACCTAGCACCTTGATTTCTACGTATTACTTCGTATCCTCCGAAATCCGTTGGCGCCGCACTGGACACTACTCCCGTCGGTCGGGTGATTTTGAGAAAACCACTCAAAATCACCGTGGTCTTGCACTAGCGGGTTTGGGCCGCTCGCCCCTACGGTTGATTGAAATATTTCTCGAGGTTGGTTTGAATTCTTTCGGGTGCGGGTTGCGATCCGGGCTTGAACTCGAGGCCGGTCAGTTGCTCGTAAGCGGCGATGTAACGGGCTGCGACTTGCGCCACGAATTCTGGCGGCATGGCGGGGATTGGGCCATCGCCGGAATAGCCCTGGGCGTTAAACCATTCGCGCAAAAATTCCTTGTCAAAATTCTCGGGTGCTCGAGGATTTTTTTCGTAACTTGAAAGCGTCCAGTATCGGCTCGAGTCTGGCGTGTGGATCTCGTCGATCACCACAAGTTTGCCATCAATCAAACCGAATTCGTATTTCGTATCTACAAGCACCAACCCGGCGGCTCGAGCAACCTCTTGACCTCGAGTGAACAACCGAACGGCGACATCGGCAATCTGCGCCCAGAGTTGTGGCGCGATCAAACCGGAATTTAGAATTTCCTCGCGAGTCAAACGCTCGTCATGACCGCCCGCCTCTGCTTTGGTGGTCGGCGTGATGATCGGGATTGGCAACGCATCATTTTTCTCGAGACCGTCCGGGAGCGGAATCCCGTATGGGTGACGATCACCATTGGCGTACAAAGTCCACAGGCTCGTCTTGGTGACACCTGTGATGAAGCCGCGCACGATCACTTCGACCGGCAGTGGTTGCGCTTCGCGGCCAATCAGCACGTTTTCGTCCGGCATGGCGATCACATGGTTTGGCACGATGTCGCGCACGTGATCGAACCACCAGGCGGAAAGTTGATTCAAGACTTGACCTTTGAACGGAATCGCGCCAAGCACCACATCAAATGCGCTGACACGATCTGTGGTCACGAGAATTCTCGAGCCATCATCTCGCACAATCATGTTGCGGACTTTACCGGAAATGGGCGTTCCAAAACTCGAGAGGTCAACGGCTTTCAATGCGTTCGGCACAGCCTCGAGCAAGTCTTGATGCGAGATCATTTTGCGTACCTCAAAGCGTTCTGAAAGAGGACCAAACCAGTTGATCCTTTTTCGCCACGGTGCCAACGTGGATGCTGCCAGCCAAAAACATGATTCTCGGGGTGTGGCATCAATCCCAGCACATTTCCGGCGGCGTTTGAAATCCCGGCGATGCTCGAGACGCTGCCGTTCGGATTGGCGGGATACTCACTGCCGGAATACGTGAGCGCGATCATGCCTCGAGATTTCAGGCTTTCGAGCGTGGCATCATCGCAAACGAATCGACCTTCACCGTGGGCGATTGGTGTATCGATTGCAAACTCGAGGCCCTTCGTGAAAATCGAAACGCTGTTTGGATTCGGCTCGAGCGTGACCCAACGGCATTCAAAGTGACCCTGCTGATTAAAAGTCAACGTGCTCGCCCGTGGCTGCTCGAGATCACCAGGAAGCACACCAGCTCTGACGAGGGTTTGGAAACCGTTGCAAATGCCCATGACGGGTCTACCATCCGAGACGAAACTGCGCAGTTGTTCATCTAATCGTTCACGCAAATCCAATGCCCAAAGCAGGCCTGCGCCGAGATCATCGCCGTAAGAGAATCCGCCCGGAATCACGAGCATCGCGTAATCCTCGAGTTTATGCGAACCGGATGCGAGTTGGTTGACATGCACGATTTCGGGCGTGCCACCAGATAGTTCGATGGCGAGGCTGGCATCACGGTCACGGTTGGAGCCGTTCGCATGAAGCACCAAAACCTTTTTTCCACTCGAGGATTTTCCAGACTTGAGGACGCTCGGACTCGAGACGCTTTTTTCGGCCACTGGCGCGGGCATTGGGGCCAGATCGCCGCGCCATGCACGTTCGAGGGCTTCGATGTCTGTTTCGAGAATCAGTTCGCCATCACGTTTGATGCGGAATCGTTCATCCTCGAGCACCATGCCGATTCGGGCCAGTGGTTGATCCTTGAGGGCCGCCTCAAACGGCTGAGCGTGCGCTGGAGCCACCTCGAGCACAATCCGCCCAACTGATTCGCTAAACAATGTCGCCGTGTCTCCAAGGCCCTCTGAACGCGGCACAGCCTCGAGCCGCAAGCTCAGACCGAGGCGACCGGCAAGCGACATCTCGGCCAATGCAACCGCCAACCCGCCTTCGCTGCAATCGTGCGCCGAAGCGACCAAGCCACTCGAGATCGCCCTGTGCAAAGCCCGGTATCGCTCGAGCGCATTCTCATATGGTTGCGGAATCGCACCGCCCATCAGTCCTGCATTCATCGCGTAATGGCTCGAGCCGAGTTCGTTGCGCGTCTCGCCGAGGATGTAAATGAAATTCTCGGGCGCTTTGAAATCCATCGTCACGGTTTTCAAAACATCCGGCACGATGCCCACCGCCGAGATCAGCAGCGTTCCCGGAATCGCGTGCTTCTGGCCGGTTTCGTCCGTGTACTCGTTGTACAAACTGTCCTTACCCGAAACGAACGGCGTGCCGTAAGCAATGGCTGCGTCGTGACAACCTCGGGCCGTCTCGAGCAGGCCGCCCAAACGATCCGGCAGGCTTGGATTGCCCCAGCAGAAATTGTCGAGAATCGCAATTTTGTCCGGGTCCGCGCCGACCGCCACGGCATTGCGCACCGCCTCGTCAATCGCGGCCCAGGCCATCGTGTACGGTTCAGAACTGAACTGCGGGCAGATGCCGTTCGAGATTGCAATTGCTCGAGATGATTTTGCGTTTGGATTCGGCACAATCACGGCAGCATCGGACGGGCCGTGGTTCGCCACGCCAACGAGTGGCTTGACGGCGGTGCCACCTTTGACCTCGTGATCGAAAACGCGAATCGTGTCCTCTTTGGAACAAATATTCGGATGCGCCAGCAGGTTCAACAGATCAAGCTCGAGGTCGTCCGATTCTGCAATCTCCACCGCGAGTGACTTCGCAGCGGGCGCATCGGCCTGCAAGTGCTTGCGCGGAATGCCTTCGTGCAACAACTCGAGCGCCAACTGCCCAACTGACTTTTCGCCATACCAGAACTCGAGCCGACCAGAATCCGTGAATTCTCCGAGCACCACAGCTTCAACATCTTGGCCCGCACAAATCTCCTCGAAACGCTCGAGGTTTTCGGCGGGAATGGCGAAAACCATGCGTTCTTGCGCCTCGGACAGCCAAATCTCCCAAGGTTTCAAACCGGGGTATTTGAGTGGTGCTCGCTCGAGGTACACAACCGCGCCCAGCCCCTCGCTCATCTCCCCCACCGCGCTCGAGAATCCGCCCGCGCCGCAATCGGTCAATGCAGAATACAAACCTTCGGCCTTGACACACAAAATCACTTCTTGCGTTTGCTTCTCGGCAATCGGGTTGCCAATCTGCACGCTCGAGCCAGCAATATTGGCGGTACTGGTATCCATCTCGAGGCTGGAGAAGGTTGCGCCGCGCAATCCGTCACGCCCGGTGCGTCCACCAATCGCCACAATCAAATCACCGGCTCGAGCCTTGGGCGGTTTTGCATTCTTCGGACTCGCGGGCAGAATTCCGACACAACCACAAAACACGAGCGGATTCGAGGTGTAACCCTCATGATGCAAAATCGCGCCGTTCACGGTCGGGATGCCCATCTTGTTGCCGTAATCTTCGATGCCGCGAACCACGCCAGCCTTGACACGCTTCGGATGCAGCACGCCTTCAGGCACACCCTCACGCTCGAGCGGCCCGAAACACAAGACATCCGTGTTCGCAATTGGTCGCGCACCCACAGCAAGGATGTCACGCACCACACCACCGACCCCAGTGTTCGCTCCACCGAAAGGCTCGAGTGCACTCGGATGGTTGTGCGTTTCAACCTTGATCGCAATGTCAAATTCGTCGTCGAATTCGATGATGCCCGCGTTGTCGATGAACGCCGAACGCACCCATGATTTGTTGATCTTGTTCGTCGCAGCCATCAAATACGATTTCAACATGCCCTGAACGCTCGAGCCATCCGGTGTGGAAATCACGGCGCGAAACGTTTTGTGAACGCAGTGTTCGCTCCAGGTTTGCGCGATCATCTCGAGTTCAATGTCAGACGCATCTCGAGCTTCGGCAACGTAATACGCACGGACCGCCTGCATTTCCGCAAGGTCCAACGCGAGCCGTCGTTCACGTGAAATCTCGAGCAGCCTTGAATCATCGGCATCACGAATCGCAATCGTTTCGACTTGATCACCCGTGTCCGCAACTTCCGCCAGCACAAACGGAGCCGTGATGCTCGAGTTAACCGTGAAGCGCTGCACGACGGGGTTGGAGAATTCCTCACCCGCCAATTTCGTCAACGCCTCGAGATCAGATTTCTCGCAAGGCTGAATTCGTTCACCAGTTGCGGCCTGAGTCAGGGTTTGAATCTCGAGCAGTTTGGCGACACGCAACAGGTTCTCGGCGGCAGAATCGGTCACGCCGGGCAAGAAGGTGATCTCGACAAAATCTCCCGACGGGTACAAACTCGAGTCGATGCTAAATTGCTCTGTGACCGGATCGGTCAGCACTTCTCGAGCCAATTTTTCAACCTGGGAATGCTCAAGGTTTTCGCCCTCGAGAAAGTACAAACGCGAACGCAAATCGGCTTGACTCGAGATTTCTTTGGGCCAGACATCAACGCGGAATG
>JANOWZ010000051.1:0-8260 GCA_031418155.1 Deinococcales bacterium | reverse complement strand
GCCTTGACGCGCAATGACATCGAACAGGCGGTCAAGGACTTGCCGGGGGTCAAACTCGAGTTTGTGCTGCAAGAACAGCAGCTTGGATTGGCACACGCCGTTAAACAGGCCGAAGGTTTCCTGGCGGGCGATGATTTTTGCATGTACCTGGGTGACAACCTGTTTGAGAAGGGCGTTCGGGCCTACGTTGAGGCGTTCAATTCCAGTGAATGCGATGCCGTGATTGGTCTGGTGAAAGTCGCGGACCCTCGAGAGTTCGGCGTGGCGGTTCTGGATGAAACTGGTCAGATTGTGCGTTTGGTCGAGAAGCCCAAAGAACCACCTTCGGACTTGGCGGTCGCGGGTGTGTATTGCTTCAACAACAAGATTTTGCGCGTAATCGACAACCTCAAACCCTCTGCCCGTGGCGAGTACGAGATCACCGATGCGATTGTCGGCCTGATGGAACACGGTGTGGTGCGTGGGCTCGAGGTTCAGGGTTGGTGGAAGGATACCGGGCGGGCGTTCGACTTGCTCGATGCGAACCGTTTGATTCTCGAGGGCATCGAACCCGGCATGTTTGGCACCAACGAAGACTCGCGGTTGGTCGGGCGGGTGCGGGTCGAGGCGGGCGCAATCGTGCGCAACTCGACCGTGATCGGACCGGCAATCATCGGTCCCGGCGCGGTTTTGGACAACGTCTACATCGGGCCGTTCACCAGCATCGGTGCGAACGCCAAACTCTCCAGCGTTGAGGTGGAATTCAGCGTGATCGAGGAAGAGGCGGTGCTCGAGGACGTGCCGGTGCGCCTGCAAGAATGCTTGATCGGCCAGCGGGCCAAGGTCAAAGCGACCGAACGCATTCCTCGGGTGCACCGTTTGGTGCTTTCGGATGCCTCAACCATCGAATTGGGGTAAGTAGCCAGAGGAAAGATGAAAGTAAGGGCTAAAACCAATAAGACTCGAGTTTGTTGGTTTTGCTTTTCTCTTGATCCCATGACGCACCTTGCGGGCGGGATCGCCTCTTTCATCTTCTATGACTTCCCTCTGACCCTGCTCGTCCAGACCAACCCAACTCATGCCCCTCGGGTAGACTCGAGCGGTGCAACGTTTCGTGATCGTCTCGGGTTTGTCCGGGGCTGGAAAAACAACGGCTTTACAGGCGCTCGAAGAATTCGGGTATTTTACGGTCGATAACCTGCCGCCGCAACTGTGGGCGCAGACGCTTGAGAGTTGCAAAGCGCAGGGGCTCGAGAAACTTGCGGTGGTCAGTGATGCCCGGACGCGGCATTTCCTGCCTGGGCTCGAGGAGGCATTTGTCAGTGTGCAATCCGAGGTCGAACCCGAAGTGCTGTTTCTCGAGGCCGACGATGACATGCTGATTCGCCGTTACGGTTTGACGCGCCGCACGCATCCGATGCAGGAACCGACCCTGGCGGCGGATTTGCGTGAGGAACGTTTGGTGCTCGAGTCTTTGCGCTCCAAGGCGAGCGTCGTGATTGACACGACTCAACTTTCTGCCCGAGCCTTGACCGATAAACTTCGCGGCCTGTTCGGGACCGACAATGCCTTCACGCTGGCACTGTTTTCGTTCGGTTTCAAACACGGCGCACCTCGAGATGCCGATCTGGTCTTGGACGTGCGTGGCCTGCCCAACCCCTACTGGGACGAGAAACTGCGTCCCCTTTCGGGTTTTGATCAGGCGGTGCGCGAATACGTCTTCACACCGGAGGCCAGCGCTTTCTATCACGTGCTCAAAGGCTTCATTCGCTCGAGCCTCGAGTTGGCACAGAAGGCTGGACGCACCTCTTACACGGTGGCGATTGGTTGCACCGGCGGACGGCACCGTTCGGTCAGCGTGGTCGAGGCCCTGGCCTCAGATTTGGCTGGGGTGGTCTCGGTTGCAGTTGAACACCGTGATGTCGAACGTGGCGAGGGGGGTGGCTGAAATGCTTGATTGGCCTGACCAATCATGGCGGTGAGTGTTCAGCCGACCACCCGGCGCAGCACGCGGCGTTGGCGCTGGTTCGTGCCGGGTTTGGGTGTCAAACGCTACGTGCTGCTCCTGAGCCTGGGTCTGATGGTCTTGGTGGTCGGTTTCACGCAATTCGCCCGGATGGGACCGGCGAACCGGTTTTTCAACAGCGTGGTCATCACGCTTTCTGAAGTCTCGAGGGGCGGTCGCTTACCATTGTGGACACTTGGGGTTGGCCTGACGACCCTTGGTGCGGTCATGGTCAGTCTGGGCGTGATCGGCCTGAACCGTTCGATCCTGCGGGCAATGGGTACGGCCCCAGAGGACACGCTTGACCGGATGTTCGTGGCCCGAGCCCTGCACCGTGGGCCGCGTGTGGTCGCCATCGGTGGCGGCACGGGCCTCTCGAACTTGCTGGCTGGACTCAAACGCTACAGCGCCAACCTGACCGGGATTGTCGCTGTGACAGACGATGGAGGCTCGAGCGGGCGATTGCGCGAGATGCTGGGCATGCCCGCCCCCGGCGACCTGACAGATTGTTACGCGGCGCTCTCGGACAGTCCGATTCTGGCGAGTTTGCTCACGCACCGGTTCGAACGTGGTGCCGGGCTCGAGGGGCATACCTTCGGGAATCTGTTGCTTGCCACGCTCTCAGAGGAACGTGGTTTTGCGCAGGCGACACTGGCCGTCAACGAAATCCTGAACGTGCGTGGCAGCGTCGTTCCCGCAACCAGTCAACCTGTCGTGCTCCTCTCAGAACTCAGCGATGGTCGCGTCGTGCGTGGCGAGAGCGCATTGCGTCTCGAGAAACGCGAACAGCGCGTCACCCGCGCCAGACTCGAGCCCGCCAATCCCCCAGCGATGCAGGCGGCACTCGAGGCGATCAGTGATGCCGAACTGATTGTGATTGGACCGGGCAGTTTGTACACCAGCGTGATCCCACCGTTGCTCGTGCCGGAGGTGGCCGCCGCGATCAGAATCTCGAGTGCCCGCGTCGCTTATGTCGCCAACATCATGACCGAGGCGGGGGAAACCGATGGCATGGATGCGCTCGAGCATGTTCGTGTGCTCGAAACACATTTGGGCCGCAAACCGGACGTGATTGTGATCAACAACAGCCGCATTCCCATCGAAACCCTTGAACGCTATCGACTCGAACATGCCGAGGTCGTGCGGGTCGATGAATCGGCACTCGAGCGGGCCGGTGTCGAGGTGTATCCGGCATCGCTGGCGGTCGATGGCAGTGCGCAGCACGATCCGCGAGTGCTGGCCTTGGCCCTCGTGCGCCTGCTGGCCGAACATCGCGGCGGCAAGGGATTCGCCTGGATGGTTGCCAATGTCGCAAGGCGGATCGTGCGGAATTGATGCTGGATTCGACTCAATCTTGAGATGACCGCTGCGATTGCAACAGGTCGTTTAGACTGGCCTCAGAAAAATAAGTGAAAGTAAGTCATTCTGAACCGTTGTGCACGGTTCGCCAGGGGGAGTGACCAGTTGACCACATCAAGCAATTCATCAGGCTCGAGCGTCATTCGATTCGGAACAGACGGTTGGCGCGACATCATCGCCGAGAATTTCACGGTTGAGAATGTTCGATTCGCGGCCCAGGCACACGCGCAGTACCTCAAACGGCAATCGAGCGACGGCACGGGAACGGTTGTTGTTGGTTACGACACGCGGTTCGCCGGCGAGCGTTTCGCTCGAGCCAGCGCTGAGGTCATGGCGGCGAACGGCCTGCGGGTGCTGCTGGCCACGTCATTCACGCCGACCCCCGCTTTGTCGTTTGCGGTGGTGCATCACAAGGCGCTCGGTGGTGTGATGATTACCGCCAGCCACAACCCGCCCGCGTACAACGGTTACAAGATGAAAGGCCCATATGGTGGCTCGAGCACGCCCGAAATCGTGCGTGGTGTCGAGGCTGAACTGGTCCGGCTCGAGCCGATCCCGGCCTTCGATCCGAGCGTGCACAAGCTCGAAAAGCTCGAGATTCGATCCGCTTACTTCGATCAGATGGATCAAATCCTCGACCTCGAGAAATTGCGGGTCTTTAAAGGAGTGATGTACCACGACTCGATGGGCGGCGCGGGCTGCGGTTGGCTCGAGGCGTATGTCAAGCGGTCGAAACTGTCGATTGAATTGCGTCCGGTGCATGGCGTGCCAACCCCGATGTTTTACGGCGTCAATCCAGAACCGATTCCACAGAACCTCGAGAGCCTGACCGCGATCTTGCGCGGCGAGAAAGCGCCCGTTTTTGCCGCAATCACCGATGGCGATGCGGATCGAATCGGTGCAGTCTTAAGTGATGGCGTGTTTTTTAACTCCCATCAGATTTTTGCGGTCTTGCTCAACCACCTTTCCAAAAAAGGTTTGCGCGGACGGGTCATCAAAACCTTTTCGGGTTCACAAATCATCGACAAGCTCGCCGCCAAGCGCGGGCTCGAGATTGTTGAAACGCCGATTGGATTTAAATACATCACAGATGCCTTTCTCGAGGGACAAATTGATCCAAGTAAAGCCGTGCTGATCGGTGGCGAGGAATCTGGCGGTATGGCTGTCACCGGACACATTCCAGAACGCGACGGGCTTTTGAACGCCATGTTGATGCTCGAGGCGGTTGCAGAGAGCGGCAAAAGTCTGCTTGAATTGTTCACTGAAATCGAGGCTGAGGTCGGCATGACGCACGCCTACGACCGCCTGGATTTGCAGCTCGACTCGAGCTTCGACAAGTCTGCGCTGATGCAACGCCTGAAAGCTGGCGCAAGCGAAATCGCGGGACGAAAAGTGCTCAAAGTTGCCGACCTCGATGGGGTCAAATGGTCGCTCGAGAATGACACCTGGGTGTTGTTCCGTGCCTCCGGGACCGAACCTGTCGTGCGCGTTTACTGCGAGGCCAGCCAATCCGAAGATGTGCAGGCGGTGCTCAGTGAGGCCAAAAAGCTTGTGACCGCGTGATTGGCACGTTGAACGAAATCTCAGTGTAAGATGCCCGCCATGCGTGTGATCGTCGCCACCAGCAATCACGGCAAACTCGTCGAATTCCGTGAGGCACTCGAGCCGCTCGGTTGGGAATTGTTGTCTTTGGATGGCTTCGATGTCAAATTGCCGCCAGAGGATGGCTTCAGTTACGAGGAAAATGCCTTCATCAAGGCTGCATTTACCAGTGCTGTGACTGGCATCGCCACGATTGCCGATGATTCTGGCCTCGAGGTGGATGCGCTCGGCGGAGCGCCCGGACTGTACAGTGCCCGGTACGGCAACAAGGACAGCGACCTCGAGCGCAACCTGTACTTGCTGACGCAACTTTCACACGTGCCAATGCCGCGCCCCGCTAAGTTCGTCAGTGTCATCGCGCTCGCCTTCCCGGATGGTCGTTGCGAAACCTATCGCGGCGAATGCCACGGCGAGATTCTCGAGGGGCCACGCGGCGAGGCTGGTTTCGGTTACGATCCACTCTTTTTCAGTCCAGAACTTGGTAAGACGTTCGGAGAGGCTGACGTGAGGGCCAAACGCATCATCTCGCACCGGGGTCATGCATTGCGGGCGCTGCTTGCGGCGGCCCAGGCTGGGGCACTCAGAAGTCCACTGCCAAGCCCATAAGCACCTCGAGTTGCTCTTCACACCGCTCCATACGGTGTACATTGGACTACTCCCATGATCGCCACCCAAACATTGAACGTCACCGAAGCCCGCTGGTTCCTGCCTGGATCGTACCGGGTACTGGTCAACGGCTACCAATCCTGGAGCGAGGCGGAACTGCGAAACCTCGAGTCGGAACAGTCCTGCCCGAATATTCCAGCATTGATCGCCCAGGGGCACGATCCGTCGTTCCCGCCGTCTGGTCAGGCCGGAGTCTGGCGCAGCCACGGCATCATTGCGCTGATCGCGGACGACCATGCGCTCGTTGGGTACGTTCACAGTGCCACCTCGAGCGCCACGCAATGGGAGGCGAAACTTGTCCCCGGTGGCCTCGAATTGCACGTGCATTGCGAGGGTAAGGCTGAAACGATCACAATTGAACGCACAGAAGATCCAGTTGAAACGCTCGAGCGGGCAGCGCAAACTTTTGCCAAGAACATGAACGCTCGACCCGGATCGGCCTTGCGCGTTTGGAGCTCGGATTTCTACGGTCAAGCCGTGACGCTCGAGGCGTTCCTCGAGAACGCGCAGCAGGCCAAACGTCACAATTTGCCGTTCGATGTTTTTCAACTGGGCGATGGTTTTCAGCCCGAAATCGGTGACTGGCTCGAGACGAACCGCAATTTCATGGGTCAAATCCGTGACATCCCGCCGGTGCTGACCGACCTCGGCTTCGAGTCTGGGCTGTGGCTCGCGCCTTTTATTGCCAGCCCGCACAGCAACCTCTACCGCGAGCATCCGCACTGGTTTGTCTGTGATGCCTCCCGGCGACCCGCTGTTGCCGGGGACCACTGGGGTGCGGTGTATCACGCACTCGATTGCGGCCTGACCGAAGTGCTCGAATGGCTCGAGCACCTGACCTTCACGTGCTCAGTCTGGGGATTCACGTACCTGAAACTCGATTACCTGTTTGCCGGAATGCTGCCGGGAGCTCGCTCGAGCGGCGTACATCGCGTCGAGGCGTACCGGCTTGGGCTCGAGGCGTTGCGTCGTGGGGCCGAGAACGCCTACATCCTCGGTTGCGGAGCGCCACTCCTGCAAAGCGTCGGCATTGTCGATGCAATGCGGATTGGACCGGCCTCCGCGCCCGTTTGGGACGATCACACGCGCCGTCACCACCTGCGCGACGGAACTGGCCCAAGCGCCCGCAACGCGCTGCACACCAGCCTCTCAAGGTGGTATCAGCATCCCTGGTATCGCTTGGACGCTGGCCTTGCCTACTTCCGTGAACGTGGCAACCTCCTGAACGACGATGAACGCGGTACACTCGAGGCGTTGATTGATTGCGGCGGCGGCCTGAGGTCCACCAGCGATCCACTGACCAAACTCGATGGCCCGGAACTTGAGCGGCTGCGCAAATTTCTCGAGCGCAGCACCACCGCACAACGACCCGTGACGTTGGCGACACCCGATGGTGCTCCGGTTGAGTTTGAGAACTGGTCGTTCAACCTCTCGAGTGTGGTCCGTGATGGGGTTGCGCCGCACGGTGCGTACCATCGACCCGACGGCAAGTGATTCAGCTTCCCGTGCCCTGGTAGTGCCGCAGTCCGATTTGCCAGACTTGATAGGCCACCACAAACAGCATGATTGCCATGATCGGGCTGGCAAACGCCAACCAGCCGACCTCGCGGCCCAGCAAAAACATCGCCGGGTAGAATGCGGCCAGACCATACGGGATCACCCAGGTCAGCAGTCCAGCGACCACATTGCCATACATTGAAAGCGGATACCTCGAGAATTCGTGCAGTTCAAAAATGGCCAGCGTGACCGGCGTGCTCTCGATGATCCAGAAGGCACTGGTGGCGGTGATCAGGTTCAGCGAAATGAAAATCAGGCCGCCCGCAAGCACGGCAATCACCACAAAAACCAGCTTGAAGACCGTCCATTCGAGCCCGAGCGCGAGGCTGGATTTGACCATCAGGCCAATGCCCATCAGGAGGTTGCCGATGCCATCGTGGTTGAACTGATCGGCTAGCAGGTGAAACAACGGGTTGATCGGTCGGACCAGAAACCGGTCGAAGTCGCCGTTGCGAATGTAGGCGTGACCGATGCGCCAGAGGTTGTTGGCAAACGTGTGCTCGATGCTGCGGGCCGCTGTGACCAGACCGTACAAGAACAAGAGTTCATCGAATGACCATCCACCCAGCGAAGGAATCTGCCGGACCACGACCCAGATCGCAAACAGGCGTGCGGCATGCTCAACGAAAGTGCTCGAGGCTCCGATGATGAAGTTCCAACGGTACTCGAGGTAGGTTTTCAAATGCTGGATCAGAAAGTGGCGGTAGAGGATGGCGTAACGGGTCATCAGCCCCCCTGCACGGTCAGGACGCGCACGGCACGAGAGAAAATCCACCTCGAGATCAGGCAGAGGATCACGATACTGAAGAGTTGACCGAGTATCGCCTCCGGCACAGTGTTCGGTTTGCGAATGCCACTCAGAAATGAGATCGGTACGTACAACGCTTGCGCCCACGGTGAAAAATTGGCAATCACACGAATGTTCTCGGGCAGAAACGTGAGCGGGATCAGTGCGCCGGATAGGAAAAGCGCCACACCGTCGCGCAGGACGCCGAGCCCCCAAACTTCGGTGGTGTAAAAGGTGACGCAGCCCAGCGCGTAATCGAGCATGAACAGCACCACACCGCCGAACGCGAAGGTGGCCAGGAACGC
>JANOWZ010000050.1:0-1627 GCA_031418155.1 Deinococcales bacterium | reverse complement strand
ACCCCAGTTGGAATGCCGAGCACTTTCGACCACGCCCAAAACGCCGTTCTCGAAACGCAACATGCACACCGCAGTATCGCAATCGTCAGCCTCGGCGAACATCTCGTGTGCGAGAACGGCTCCCCAAGCAGAGATCTCCTCGACCTCGCCGATCAAAAATCTGGCCAGGTCAAAGTCATGCACGGTCATGTCCAAGAACGTGCCGCCGCTGGGTCGCAATGAGGCCGGATTCGTAGGCAAGTACGTGTCGCGTCCGAGTGCCCGGAAGGACTCGAGCTTGCCGAGTTTGCCCTCATCGATCAATTTTTTGGCCTGCATGTACCCCGGATCGAAACGGCGTTGAAAGCCGATCTGACAGGCGACGCCCGCCTCTTTGATGATGTCCACTGTCTTTTGCGTATCCTCGAGCGTCAAGGCAATCGGTTTTTCACTCCAGATCGCTTTGCCCGCTTTGGCGGCCATTTGAATCAATGGTGCGTGCGTGTCGGTCGGTGTGACGATCATGACCGCCTCGACTTCCGGCAGGTTGATCGCAGCCTCGATGTCGGACATGGCGCGTTCTGCGCCACACAGGGCTTTACCGCGTTCGGCAGCCTCGAGGAACGGATCGGCCACGACGATGACGTTCGCGGAGGAAATGCCGCCCAAGGTTCGGGCGTGCGAGAGGCCCATGCGTCCCGCGCCGATAAATGCAACTCCAACAGAATTTTTCATGAATTCCTTTGATGACAGATACTCGAGATCGGTCGGGTCTCGAGTTGAAACGGTTGCTGTGATGTCACGTTAACATCCCGAACGCACGCACAAAAAATCCTCGGGCACAAACACTCGAGGATTGATGGTTGAGTTGAATTTTTAGCCCATCAACATGCCGGTCGCCATAACCTTGCCCGCTTTGACTGAAATCTTGATGCCTGCGAGCGGCTTCTTGGCTGGACCTTTGTTGACCGTACCGTCGGCATTGAATTTTGCACCGTGGCATGGGCAGGCGAGGATGCCCTCGGCGTTTGGGGCGGCAGGCATACAGCCATTGTGGGTGCAAACCAACGTGTACGCACTCAGGTACACCTTGCCGCTTTTGACGACATGACCCATCTTCAGCATGGCCTTGTCTTTCGGGGCAGGCACGCGAACCAGAATTGCCTTTGTACTATCAGCAAGCGCGAAGGGAATTGAATCGTAATCCTTAGCGAGTTTGCTCAATGCACCAATTTCGATGTTTTTGTCAAACATCGCCTGCGCTTGGCTGGGCAGGCTCGAGCCAATGGCGACACCGGCTGTGGCGAGGGCGAGTCCTTTGATGACGCTGCGACGGTCTGTGTTGTGTTCGTTCATGGAATACCACCTGTGATGTGCGGATTCATTCCAGAGTGTCGCTCGAGGAATGGTTCGCTGATCCTACCGTCCAAGTTCGTGAGGGCATGTCAAGTTTGATTGACGCTCGCGGCTCGAGCCAGCATGGTGATGCCGAGAATCCCAAAGCCGAGTACAGTCAAACCTCGAGTCCAACGCCAGAGTTGCTTACTGATTGATTTCATCTCGAGCCTCATTTTTTCGGGGCCTTGCCGAGCGGAGCGCCTGCGTTCGCCCAATCCTCGAGTATCAATTTCGATGCCGTGCCGAGCCT
>JANOWZ010000049.1:0-2038 GCA_031418155.1 Deinococcales bacterium | reverse complement strand
ATTCGCACGCCATCGCTCGAGGTGGTCATACTGTCTCCTTTGGTTTTCGAGCCCCAACCTAGGACTCGAGTTCTGCTACTTCTTTCGCTTCGGATCGAAATGCGCCCGCAAACCATCACCAACCAAGTTAAACGCAATCACACTGAGCATCACGGCGACTCCAGCGGCAATAGCGAGGTTCGGACTGATCAGAAGGTGTTCACGGCCTTCGGAAAGCATTGCGCCCCAATCGGCGGTCGGTGGTTGCACACCCAATCCGAGAAAGCCGAGCGCCGCCAAATCCAGGATCGCATACGCGAGGTCAATGCTGGATTGCACCAGAATTGGCGAGACAATGTTGCGCGGAATGTGCATTGTCAGAATCCTCGAGTCGCTCGCACCCAAGGCTTTCGCCGCCTCGACGTATTGCGTTTCGCGTTCAACCAGCACGACGCTGCGGACCACACGGGCGATCAGTGGCGCATACGTGACCGAAAGCGTCAGCACGGCGTTCTCGAGGCCACGACCAAAAACACTGGCCGTCACGAACGCCAGCAGCAACGGCGGAAAAGCGAGGATCACGTCCAAGGCTCGGGTGATGAGGGAATCGGTGCGACCACCGAAATACCCGGCCATCAGGCCGAGTGGAATACCGATCAATTCGGAAAGCACGACAACGCCGAGCGCCGCCAAGAGCGTGCTGCGACCGCCCCAGATGATCCTCGAGAAAATGTCACGACCCTGCTGGTCTGTGCCCAACCAGTGTTCGCTTGAGGGTGGATTCAATGACAATCCGAGGTCGCCGAGGATCGGATCATACGGCGCGAGAACCGGCGCGAAGATTGCAACCAAGACGATAAACGCCAGCAGCAGCAAGGCGAACAAGTACGTTTTGTTGCGCACCAACGGTGAACGCAACCAACCCGGACGTGACGCTCGAGAACCGGGAAGAACCCTCATGCACAACCCGTAGGGGCGAACGTCATGCCGAAGGCGTGCATCAGGACTGTGTTCGCCCTCGAAGTGAGTATGCCTCGAGCCTTAGCCATATCGAATCCTTGGGTCGAGCGTCATGCCGAAGGCGTGCATAAGTATCGCGCTCGCCCTCGAAGCGAGCACAGTCAAACCTCGAGCCTCAACCATAACGAATCCTTGGGTCGAGCGCGGAATACAACAAATCCGTCAAGAGGTTCACGGCCATGAAAACAATCACCACAAAAATGGTCGTGCCTTGAACAATCGGGTAATCGCTGTTTTGCACACCATCGACAATCAAACTGCCCAGGCCGCCCAAACCGAAGGTGTATTCGACCAGCACCGCACCGACCAGCAAGAACCCAATCTGCAAGCCAAGCACCGTGACCACCGGCAGCATCGCATTGCGCACCCCGTGACGCAGCAGCACGCTCGAGCCGGACAAGCCTTTGGCCTTCGCGGTGCGCACGTAATCGGTTTCAAGCGCCTCGAGCAAACTTGAACGCATCGTGCGTGAAGTCAGCGCGACCATGTTCAGGCCGAGCGCCGTGGATGGCAGGATCAAATGCTGAAAGCCGCCCGTGCCAAACGCGGGCAACCACCCGAGTGTGTACGAGAAGATCAGCACGCCGACCACACCGGTAAAGAAGACGGGCGTGCTCACACCGATCAACGCGATCAGGCTCGAGACGGCATCGATCCAGGTTCCCTCGTTCGCCGCCGCCAGAATCCCGAGCGGCAACGAGACGAGCGTGCTGAACAAAAACGCCAGCCCGACCAACTGCAAACTGATCGGCAACCTCGAGACGATCATGGTGCGCACGTCCTGCTTCAAACGAAAGCTCTCGCCGAAATCGCCGCGCAAGACGCCAGAGGCCCAGATCAGGTATTGCTGCCAAACCGGTTTTTTCAGGTGATACTGCTCACGGATCGCCTCGAGCACTTCCGGGCTGGTTTGCCTGCCGCCCGCCATGACAATCGCTGGGTCCACCGGCGCGAGGCGTGCCAATCCGAAGACGATGATGCTGACGATCACCAGGACCGGAATAAATTGCAGCAGGCGTTGAAGAAGATAGGTCATGGG